>CAYSBA010000025.1:0-9969 GCA_964429075.1 uncultured bacterium | reverse complement strand
CTTTTGATCTTCTTACCTGACGAGATCATCCTGATCTTTTACTTAATAATTTATATAAATATTTTCCATATTAGTCCAATTTTAAGCCTAAGCCTTGACATTGGTTTTGTGGATAATTAAAATAATTATAATTTTCAACAAACCTTAGGATGGAGGAGAAAATGGCCTTTAAACTGCCAGAGTTACCCTATGGGTATGATGCATTGGAGCCCTTTATTGATGAACAAACCCTTCGTATTCATCATGGTAAACACCATGCAGGCTATGTAAATAAACTCAATGCTGCAATTGAAAAGGATCCTCAATGGCAAAACAAGACCCTCGAAGAGATAATAAAAAATGCAGAGGGCGGTATATTCAACAATGCAGCACAAGTATGGAATCATACCTTCTATTTCGAATCCATGAAACCAGGTGGTTCAAAACCTGAAGGCGACCTTTTGACTGCAATAAATAATGCCTTTGGAAGCTTTGAAAAGTTCAAGGAGGAGTTTTCACAAAAGGCAGCAACACTATTTGGTTCTGGCTGGACATGGCTTGTGAAAGATGGTGACAGCCTTAAGATAATCCAGACACAAAATGCAGATACTCCACTCAGACATGGTCTTAAGGCCCTTTTAACAATTGATGTATGGGAGCATGCATACTATCTAAAATATCAGAACAGACGGCCTGATTATATTGAAGCCTGGTGGAATGTTGTAGACTGGGATAGAGTCTTAGAGCGCTACAATTCATAAGCAGAGCGAGTACCCCTTAAAATAATCACTCATCAAGGACCCTTTTTGGGTCCTTTTTTATTATACATACAATATCTGTTTATGTTTGACACACTGTTCCATAAATGATAGGGATTATTCAACGAAAAGTATATTATCATGAAGAGCTATATAATACTCGGGTTGGCACTCATAAAACATCTTGTTTCGAGATTAACCAGATCACCTGAGGATGAGGGTGCTGATGTCTTTATAGACCTTTATAAAGATGATGGTCTTTATCCATTCGATATTGATAAGATCGAAAAAAGTTTTCAACGCTGGGGTTGTATAGAGTGCGGGATTTGTGATCCTCTCAAAAGTGACTACCCCTTCAGGATAGATGTTGTATACCACGATGAGACAGCTGGTAAAGAGAGTTTAAACATCGATGATTTTTTTATGTGCCCTGCAAATATTATATATCTAATGAATAAAACAAAATCTTTAACACCAGAAGGAGGAGAAAATGGCTAAGGCTTACATTGTGTCTGCAGTAAGGACCCCTATTGGAAAGGCAAACAAAGGTAGTCTTGTAACAGAGAGAATAGATGATCTTGGTGCCCTTGTAGTAAAAGAGGCTGTCTTGCGAGTCGAAGGGTTGAAGCCTGAAGATGTTGATGATGTAATTATTGGTTGTGCAATGCCGGAAGGTGAACAGGGTCTTAATGTGGCAAGATTGATATGGCTACTTGCTGGCTTTCCGGTAGATGTCCCGGCATTTACAGTGAACAGATTTTGTGCCTCAAGTCTTGAGGCGATTAACATTGCGGCATCATACATAATGTCAGGTTTTGGGGATATCTTCGTGGTTGGAGGTGTGGAGAGTATGTCTCATGTACCAATGGGTGGATTTAACCCCTCTTTTAATGAAAAATTCTTCAACCCCGATTTTCCACAGGCATACATTCCAATGGGTATAACTGCAGAGAATATTGCAAAGAAATATAACATTACAAGGGAGGCACAGGACAGATTTGCATTAAAGAGTCACCAGAAGGCAATCAAGGCCCAAAAAGATGGACTTTTTAAAAAAGAAATTGTACCTGTTACCCTATCTGATGGGCGGATCTTTGATAAGGATGAATGTCCAAGAGAAGATACATCTCTTGAAAAGCTTGCAGAACTCAAACCTGCATTTATGGCTGATGGTACTGTAACTGCTGGAAATTCAAGCCCTATGAATGATGGTGCTGCTGCATGTGTTATTATGTCTGAGTCTGCTGTAAAGAAATATGGTGTAAAACCACTTGCAAGGATTGTTGCTTTTGCAGCAGCAGGGGTTGAACCTGAATTTATGGGTGTCGGGCCTGTGAAAGCTGTGCCAAAGGCATTGAAGAGGGCAGGTATGAGTCTGTCTGATATAGACATAGTCGAACTAAACGAGGCATTCGCTTCACAATCAATTGCTGTTGTTGATCAACTCGGGATCGATGAATCAAAGCTAAATCCAAAGGGTGGAGCAATTGCAATTGGTCATCCCCTCGGCTGTACCGGTGCAAGGATCATGTCGACCCTGATTTATGATCTTATAGACTTTGATAAGACTGTTGGTCTTGAGACAATGTGCATAGGTGGTGGGCAGGGTCTTGCAACTATAATTGAGAGGGTTTGATTCTACCTTTATAATGGAGGTAAATAATGGTTGATGATATAAGAAAGGTCTGTATAGTAGGTTCCGGGGTTATGGGCTCAGGCATTGCTGCCCATCTTGCCAATGTAGGAATAGATGTACTCCTTTTGGACATAGTTCCAAAAGATGTCCCTTCTGAACTTAAGGGTCTGAGTCCCCGGGATAGAAAGGTAAGAAATTACATAGTTGAAACAAACTTCAAAAGGATGCTCGAAGCAAAACCACCCCATCTCTATGACAAACGGGATGCAAGGAGAATAGAACTTGGTAATCTGGAGGATGACATCGAGAAGATGAGGGAGGCAGATTGGATCATTGAGGTTGTCGTGGAAAACTTAGACATCAAACGAAAGGTGTTTGAGACCATTTCAAGATACAGAAAGAAAAAAAGTATTGTCAGTTCCAACACATCCGGTATTCCTCTAAGGCTCCTCAAAGAGGGTCTTGATGAAGAGATGAGGGCACACATGTTAATCACCCACTTCTTTAACCCACCTAGATATCTCAGACTTGTCGAACTTGTAAGGACCAATGACACAGATGAAGATGTATTCAAGTTCATGTATCATTTTATAAGGGACAGGGTTGGTAAAGGTGTAGTTGAGGCCAAGGATACACCAAATTTTATAGCCAACCGCATCGGTGTATATGGAATGATGAAGGTCCTCTCACTCCTTCCTGAATCCAGCTTGACTATCAAAGATATAGACAACATTTTTGGAAAACCGATGGGTAGACCAAAGAGTGCTGTGTTCAGAACAGCTGATCTTGTAGGAATAGATACACTCTATCATGTGGCAAACAACATTTACGAAGGATGTCCGGATGATCCAGAGAGGGATCTTTTTAGGCCACCAGAGTTCTTAAAAACTATGATAGATCAAAAACTACTCGGTGCAAAGGCAGGAGGTGGCTTCTACAAAAGGATCAAAAAGAACGGACAAAAGAAGATCCTTGCATTAGATGTCAAAAAGATGGAGTATTTTGAACCAGAAAAAAGGAAATTTCCATCTCTGAGTGCAGCAAAGTCGATCGACGATCCCTCAGAAAGACTCAAGACTCTCCTTGCAGGTGAAGATGATGCTGCCAGAATGGCATGGGAGGTGTTCAGCTCAACTATTCTTTACACCCTGAAGATAAAAGATGAGATTGCCAACAATATTGTCGATATAGATAGAGCAATGAGATGGGGCTTTGGCTGGGACATGGGTCCTTTTGAGAGCCTTGATGCAATCGGACTTGACTTTTTTACAAAACGTCTTTCTGAAACATCCAAACCGGTTCCAGATGACCTTAAGGATATAGAAGATCTTTACCGCTATGAAAATATGAAAAAGTTGTACTTTGATTTTACACAGAGAGATTATAAACCTGTAGAACTCGACCCATCATCCTTTTACTTTGACATACTAAAATCCAGCAAAGAAAAGCTTGTAGAAAAAAATCTATCTGCAAGCATCTATGATATCGATGATGGAATCTTTCTGCTTGAATTTCATTCCAAAATGAATGCCATAGATGATGACATCATAAAGATGATCCACAGGGCATGTGATATTGCAGAAAAGGATGGTAGAGGTCTCGTTGTGGCAAACGATGGTGAACACTTTTCTGCAGGTGCAAATCTGATGTTGATTCTGATGTTGAGTCAATCCGGTGATTGGGATGCAGTCAATGAGGCAGTCAGACAATTCCAGAGTGCTACCATGCGGTTAAAGTATTCATCTATTCCAGTGGTCTCTGCACCACACAATATGGCACTGGGCGGAGGCTGTGAAGTCATACTTGGCTCAAACCGTGTTGTTGCATCCCCTGAGCTTTATATGGGTCTTGTTGAGGTGGGTGCCGGCCTCATCCCTGCTGGCGGTGGTTGTAAAGAGATGGTAATAAGGATGCAGGAGTCTGTTCAGGGTGGTTTCTTCCCTCCAATAAGAAAGGCCTTCGAACTCATTGGCTTTGCAAAGGTATCTATGAGTGCAAAAAATGCCAAAAAGTTAGGATACCTAAAAAGCGATGATATATTCGTATTTAATCCAGATCACAGGATTAAAAAGGCCAAAGAGATTGCGATCAAGATGTCAGAGAATTACAAATCACAAACTCCCTTAGAAGAGATCTATCTCCCGGGTAAAGAAGTAGAACTAGTACTTGTAGACTCATTAAAAAGTATGAGACTAAGGGGTCTTATCAGTGAACACGATGAATTAATTGGCTCCAAGCTGGCTCATATCCTGTGTGGTGGAGATGAGGCAAAGAGATGGAAGCCTGTAACAGAGCAATATCTTCTTGATCTTGAGAGAGAGGCATTTGTGAGCCTTTGTGGTGAAAAGAAGAGTCAGGAAAGGATGCAGGCCCTATTGATGACCGGCAAACCTCTTAGAAACTGAATAAAAAAAGCGGGCATTTGCCCGCTTTTTTTTATTTATTTATTTTTAAAGCACAGGTTATTTGGCAATTGTTCTATCAATAAAGTCCTTTAACATCTCCTTTGGCATGGCGCCTATAGCTGCATCAACCGGTTTACCATCCTTAAAAATAATCATGGTTGGGATACTTCTAATACCGAGACTTGATGCCACCATCTGATTCTCATCGGTGTTTACCTTGCAGAATTTAACCTTACCATCATACTCATCTGATAGCTCTTCTACAATAGGTGATACCATCCTGCATGGGCCACACCACGGTGCCCAGAAATCAACAAATACGGGCAGATCTGACTTAAGTACCTCTTTTTCAAAGGTTCCATCTGTTACTTCCATCACATTTGGCATATCCATCCTCCATTAAAATATTAGATTATTAGAATATAATAATTTTTTTGGATTATGTCAATTAGTGCCTTAAAAACAAAAAAGGCCACTTAAAAAAGTGGCCCAAATTAAACCTAAATTGTACACAAATGCTTACTGTTGAACGTCGCTCGCACCCAGATTTTCACCAAAATCTTTAAGATTCTTATCCTGTACCTGTGCTGCTTCGTGGGTTTCAACTGATACATTTGTATTCCCACCAAGGGCATCTACAGCGCCTGCAAATAGTGCTCTGATGTTTTTACCGAACAGCGATATGATCCCAATTGCGGCGATCATTACAAGGGCAATAACTATGATGTACTCCACCATACCCTGACCTTTCTTATTCTTCAATAACCTTCTTGCACTACTTTTTTTCATTTTCTCCTCCATTGATATGTTCTAAATCTATTATGGGTAAAAATCACAGTATTGTATATAGGTAAATCGACCTATTTGGTTTAAAAGCCGCAGATCCCATTAACACATGTCATGTCCTGTGGGCAATCTGCATCGGTGTTACAGGGTATTGGCTCGCAGTTAGCAGTATCGTTGTTGCATCGATATCCAAGAGGACACTGGATGTTACAGTTGTAATTGGGGTCAGACTCACAAAGGTTGTTGACACAGATCTCGCCCTGCATGCAGTCTGCATCTGTATCACACTCCTTTGGTCTGCAGTGAGGGACATCTCCAGTTGTATCACATACATCGCCAGGCATACAGTTACATAGAGTTGACTCATCCTGACAGCTGTTTTGATAACACAGTTTACCGTCTGTACAATCTGCGTTTGTTACACATTCAACGCAAACATATTCTGAATCTTGCTCTATGCAATGCATACCAGGATTGCATTCTGGATCACAGGGTGTATCTTCAACGCAGGTATTCTGTACGCATACCTCATTTTCTGAACATTCTGGATCACAAATGCTGCTTTTATCTATACATCTACATCCAATACAGGACTGTGTGGGAAAACAATCATTGTCAGACACACAATCATCTATTGGACTGCAGTGAGTCTGTGGTGTTTCACATTCGTATGTAATAAGATTACAGACCATATCTGAAGAGCAATCAGAGTCATTCTCACACTGTTTTATCTTGCAGCTGCCATCAGTACAGAAATAACCTGAAGGGCAGTCTGTATCTATATAGCAATCAGGTCTGTTGTCAGATTTGTTTGTGTTGTCTTTACCACATGCAGATACGTATAAGATTAAAGAGATTGTAAGAATAAATGTTAATCTTGCATAACTCATAGCTTATGTCTCAAAATTAAGTTTTTTAGAATTAGCTATGGAGTACAACAGTTGCCCTGTGCATCACATGTGCCACCCATAAAGGAACAAAGAAGCATACACATGTTGGGATCTCCGATCTGCTGACAGTTACCACCTCCTCCACCACCACAGCTACAGGTCATTGTAAGTGGGTTACATGTACCACCCGATCCACAGTCTGAGTTTGTTTGACACTGAGCACCATCCTGACACCCACCACCAGGAGGTTCACACTGACAGGTGGTCTCGTTGCATACATAGCCACCTGGACAGCTTCCGCCAGGACAGCAGGACCCACCACCTTCTGGTTGACAGGTATGGGTACTGGCATCACAAACCTCACCGGCCTGACAGTGCCTATCACCAAGACACTCTACGCAGGTACCTGTTGTCTCATCGCAATAGGGAGTTGCCCCCTGGCACATGCCACCACAGGGATCCTGTTTACACTCACCATTGTCGCAATAATAACCCGTAGGGCAATCTGAGTCTGCAACACAGCCGCTCTGCTCACAGGTATTACTCAACATATTGCAGGCCTGTCCTGTAGGACAATCACTATCCTGACTGCACCAGTCCTGTGGTTTGCACTGAGAGAGTCTCTCAACACACTTTTCACCATCTGCACAGGGAGGATCGCACGAACCTGCTGAGATTGGTTTGCATTCGTTGTTTACACAACTGTAATCAGTCTGACAATCTGAGTCTGAAAGGCATTCCACACAGTTTCCACTTACCATATTACACTTTTTGCCACCTGAACAGTCTGCATCACTGCTACATTTTGTAATGCCTTCATCCTCACAAACACCACCATTACACACCTGTCCATCCGGGCATTCTGAATCTGAAGCACAGAAATTTGTGCCCGATCCATTGTTGTCGTTATTTCCTTTATTATTTCCAGTTGACTTCCCACAAAAAACAAGACCAAAAACTAAAAAGATTAATAAAAAGATCTTCGCAAGATATCTCATTTTTTAATCCTCCGGAAATATATTTATTATATATTTATTATAAGGCTGTTTCGTTTTTGTCAAATAGCTCACTTAGTAATAATTCTAATATAGATTGTAAATAAATTCAAATAGTGATATGCTTTTTATCAGACATTTACGGGGTAAAAGAATGAAGATAAAAAGTACACTATCTATAAAGCTGTTTTCAGTATTTTTTTTAATTCTAATCTTTTCCCTTTCGGGTGATGGTTGTGGAGGTGGAGGATGTAGTTGCTCAACCCAGCCTGACAAACCTATAACACAGGATAAAATCATGTACGACGGCCTACAGATGCGCGTAACAAGTAGTGGATTTGATTTTGTTGAGCAACACCTTGGAGATATCCTCAACATGTTTATGCCCTATGGTTTCAGCTTTCCTATTCCTCAACAGAAGGTCTATGATCTTTGTCTTGACAATCTGGTTGGTGTGCCAGATTTGAGTTCAATAGGAATAAACTGTCTTGTTAGTGTTGAGGTATGGCTATGTATAGGAGACTGTGAAATACAGATTTCAGTAAACAGCAGTCAATTTTCTACAAGCCCACCAAATGTAGTTGACTCCAAGGTATGGGCAGATATTGTTTCTGTTGGACCGATACATATTGAACCCCAGCTGTCATGTGATATAAGTCAATCTACCCTAAACACAATTAACAATTCTGGACTTCTTGCAATGTGTGGGTGTTCTATTTTTTCACCCTGTGACTGTAGTGACATATATAACTGTTTTGGAGTTAACGACTGGCTTCAGAACAACTTTAACTGTAGTATTGATATAGGTATATATAATAAGCCTGTCGAGATGTTACTTGCACTGGTTACAGAAGAATATCTTACAAAGTTTCTGACGCTCGATATAAAGGATATCAGTTTTACTCTTGATTCTGGAGATTTTCAATTTGGTAATATCTGTAGTTTTCTTGATTGGGGACCAATCAAGTCACTACTTATTGATACCATAGGGAATGCTGTTGTTGATATGACTAAGGGTCAGATAACCGATGCGATCAACAAAAATCTATGTATGCCCTGCGATTATTATTCTCTTGGCTGTCAAGATGGAGCTCACTGCAGAAACCAATCTGATCCTATGGATCCAAATTCTCAGTGCGAAGTAGATCAGACTATAACCTGTGTACCAAAACCACTGGGTTCTGTTGGCAAGATGAATATCTCAGATTCTGTTCAGGATGTAGATTTTCAAACCGATGTTTCTCTCAAATATCAGATTGCACCAGGGCAGCAACTACAGACAACAGTCGATCCAATTATAGTCAATGATGGCCTTGAAATAAGGGTATTATCTGGCTTTGAACCAGATTTATCAGACTGTGTTCAGGTTACAGAAACACCTGATTTTGGAGTGCCTCAAAGACCTCAACTACCAGATTCATTGGATTTTAATGGCGATGGCACAATTGATCAGGATGAAGGATACGATGCAGCCATACTTGTTGCAAAGCAATTCTTAAATTATACACTCTGGAGTTTCTATGCATCTGGTGGTCTGTGTCTTTCGGTAGATACATCGAGTTTTGATATGCTTAATACATCAATGTTATCCACTCTCCTGCCATCTTTGGGCGAGATAACCCACAATAACCCCTCACCAATGAAGATTGTACTAAGACCATCGCAGGCCCCGGTTCTCAAAATCGGATCCGGTATTGTAGAGTTTACAGATCAGGGACCTGTTACAGAAGATCCACTTATTACTATAATGCTCCATGGTCTTTCAATAGATTTTTATGCAGTGGTTGAAGAAAGGATGGTAAGGGTCCTGAGCACAGATCAAGATATAGACATTGCATTGAGTCTTGCTACTGACATAGACAGCCAGACAGGGCAGACCGTACTAATACCTGTAATGCCAAGCAATGCTATAGCGGTAAATAACCTACAGGTCACATACAGTGAGTTGTTGAAGGAGGATCCTGCACAGATCCAGGATAGCCTCAACACACTACTCGGGTCGGTAATGTCCATGCTTTCTGGTGTTATAAATGTACAGATCCCAATACCTGACCTTCAGGGACTGAAACTTGTTCTTGATGACAACAGAATAAGGGGAGTTGCAACAGATGGAAGTGCAAACGGACCTTACGATTTTATAGGAGTCTTTGCCAGGCTCGATTTTGTTCCACAGGGTCAAAACCCGATCATCCTTTCTTCAGAGACAGAAGGAAGCTTAAAAAATATAGATTATAGTACAGGTAAGTTTCCAATTTTATTATTCAAAATGTGGGGGAAAGACAGAGAGTTCTCCTACAGGATAGACAACTCTTTGTGGAGTCCCTATGTTCCATTTGATGTACTCAAGATAACCAGCCCACTTTTGGCCTTAGAGGGAGAACATTACATTCAGATAAGATCACGATATAAGGGGATGCCCCGCAGTGTAGATCCAACCCCTCTCAGTTTTAAAATCACTATAGACAGAACTCCACCAGCATTAACAATAAGATACTCAAAGGATGGTAAAAACCTTCTGAT
>CAYSBA010000024.1:0-10093 GCA_964429075.1 uncultured bacterium | reverse complement strand
TGTGACAATATGGTCTGTCCACCCGGTGATATATGTGATCCATCTACCGGTCGCTGCGTTCCAGAGGGATGTCAGAGCGATTCTGATTGTCCACAGGGTATGGTGTGTGATTCTATAAGCCATATATGTGTTAATTCACAATGTAATTCCAACGCAGACTGTGCCCCAAATCAGCTTTGCAGAAGTGGAAGTTGTGAATATATTTGTGACATAATAGAATGCCCACCCGGTTACTACTGTCAGCGTTCAACAGGCAATTGTCTTAAGTTCGACAGCTGTACATCTGATAGCGATTGTCCCATCGGTCAGGTGTGTCAGAGTGGTGTTTGTGTTGATCTTTGTAAGGATGTGGTATGTCCACCAGACCAGTACTGTAATCCTGATACAGGAACCTGTGAAAAAAGACAGATGTGCTTCTCTGATAATGATTGTATTTCTCCACAGATATGTGTTGATGGACAGTGTTTTGATCCATGTGAATATTACCAGATAGAGTGTACTCCCCCAAAATACTGTGATCCTTATACACTTAGCTGTGTTGGTGATGTTGGGTGTAGCAATGATGTTGATTGCAATCTAAATGAGATCTGCATTGAAGGAAGATGTGAAAACAAATGTGACTTTGTTGAGTGCCCTGTTGGATACACATGCAATCGTGTAACTGGCAATTGTGACTATCAGGGAGAGTGTAACACCAGCTTTGATTGTCCACAGGGAGCTTTGTGTGTGGATCAAAGATGTGTTGATTTTTGTGATACCATAACCTGTCCGCCAGGTACTTATTGTGATCCGGTTGCAAGAGATTGTTTGCCAGTAGTCGAATGTAATACAGATACTGATTGTCCTTCTGGCCAGATCTGTCAGAATGGTAGATGTATACAAAATGGCAATGAATGTAGAAGTGACATTGATTGTGCTCCCAATGAATACTGTGACAACGGGACCTGCAGGAATATATGTGATGTCATGCTATGTCCACCTGATCAGGAGTGTGACCCAGTAAGTGGACAGTGTATCCCAACAGGTAACTGTCAGACTAATACTGACTGTCCACCAAACTATCTATGCATAAATGGTAGCTGTCAAAATATCTGTTCTCTTATTGATTGTCCTTCTGGTACCTACTGTGATCCAACAACAGGACAATGCGTATCTCTGAATTGTCTTGTAGACTCAGATTGTGCACCTAACGAAACCTGTAAAGATGGAACATGTGTAAACCTGTGTGACATAAAGTCCTGCCCACCAGGATACACCTGCAACCGCCAGAGTGGTGATTGTGAACCCAATGCAGCCTGCTTAAACGATACCGACTGCCCATCAGGTTTTGTATGTATAGATGGTCATTGTGTTGATAGATGTTCCACTGTTCAATGTAATGTAAATGAAACTTGCGATCCTGCAACAGGACAGTGTGTACCTTATGAGTGTCAGAGTGATGCAGACTGTCAAGCAAACGAGACATGCTACAGTGGCACCTGCAAAAACTGGTGTGATATAATTACATGTGAGTCTGGTGTTTGTAACAGAGATACAGGCTCATGTGTTCCTGTGATAGAGTGTAGATCTGATAACGATTGTCAACCTTCTGATATATGTTTTTACAATCAATGTGTAAACCGGTGTAATTTTATTCAGTGTGAACATGTATGTAACTATGCAACAGGCCAGTGTGTAAATGGATCCGATGAGTGTCACAGCGATGCTGATTGTCAGCCTGGTTATTATTGTGATACAAACAGATCGCCAACAAAATGTGTGGAAATTCCATGCAACTGCTATAATAACAGTGAGTGTAGTTCTGATACAATTTGTCAGGATTGTGAGTGTATACCCTTTGTATGCAGAAGTGATTCTGATTGTAACAGCGGTTATATCTGTGTAAATGGTAACTGCATACCAAATCAGCCTGAATGCCGTACCGATTATGACTGTCCCTTCGGTCAGAAGTGCAATAATGGTATTTGCTCACCCTATATAAACAAGGAGTGTACCAGCGACTCCGACTGTGATACTGGATTTTATTGTGATACCAGTACATATACCTGTGTACCTTTACCCTATGAGTGCAGTACCGATAGTGACTGTGCACCGACAGAAAGATGTGAAAATGGTCAGTGTGTCTTTGTGGGATGCCGGAACAATTCGGACTGCGATCCAGAGTTTATCTGTCGTTTCGGTGAATGTGTAACAGAGGGTAGCTGCAACTCAGATTCAGACTGTGGACAGGGTATGATATGTGAAAACAACAGCTGCATTCCTGCACCAGAATGTATAACTGACTCAGACTGTCCTCAGGGTAAGGTCTGTACTATGGGATACTGTGAACCGATGAGCTGTTCTTCTGATTCCGATTGCATGGAGCAGTGGATTTGTTACAACAATCAGTGTGTACCTCCTATCCCCTGTACTAACGATTCCGATTGTATGGGTATTCCTGGATTTGTATGTGTTGATGGGTATTGTCAAAGCCCATCTGGTTGTCGTTCTGATGCCGATTGCCCTGCTTTTATGGAGTGTGCTTTTGGTCAATGTATGCCAAAGATCCCAGGTAATTGTACAAAAGACTCTGATTGTCCACAGCATCAGGTGTGTCAGGCAGGTTATTGTATGCCTGCCAATACCTGTAACACCGATGCAGATTGCGGACCAAATCAGATATGTAGTTTAGGCTACTGTGTACCAAACACAAATTATTGTAACCAAGACGCAGACTGTGGTCCACATGAGGCATGTAAGAACAATCGTTGTGTGGATGTTGAGTGTAAAGACGACTCTGAATGTCAAAACTGGCAGCTCTGTCAGGACTATAGGTGTGTTGCAATGGATTGTCAGACCGATTCTAACTGCCAGGGTGGCATATGTGAGAATGGTAGATGTACTCAGCCTCAGTGTATCGACAATAGAAACTGTGCCTACGACATGATCTGTCAGGATGGAAGATGTGTACAGAGGGGTTGTGTAGACAATTCTGATTGCTTAGGTGGTAAGGTCTGTAAAAATAATCAGTGCATAACACCACAATGTGTCAGTAACATGGATTGTACTATATGGGAAAGATGTGTTGATTATGAATGTGTAAGTATAAATTGTACTTCTGACAATGACTGTCAGCAAGATTCAATATGTAACAATGGAATATGTGGTCCTCCACAGTGTCTTTCAGATATGGACTGCGGACAGCACAGGAGATGTCAGAGTGGACGCTGCGTTGTTGACAATTCCTGTAATGTCCACCAGGATTGCAGACCCGGCCAGGTATGCTTAAATGGGCAATGTACAACTCCAGAGTGTCTCTCAGATGCAGATTGTGCCCCTGGGCTTGTATGTATAGAGTTTTATTGCAGGCCTCAAGGATGTGATCGTGATGTTGACTGTGATCCGGGCTGGATTTGTGAGTCCGGTATCTGTCAAAAAGCAGAGTGCAGTACTGATTCAGATTGTGGTAGTGGATTCTACTGTAGTTCTGGTAGGTGCAAAAGCCTTGCCTGCAGCACAGATAACGACTGTCCTGGCGGTAAGATCTGCATGTCTGGTATGTGTTCTGATCCAGAGTGCTATTTTGATACAGAGTGTCCAGCAGGTTACATATGTTTAGATGGCAGATGTATACAGGCAGGATGTAACAGTGATGCAGACTGTCCAGATGGACTATTTTGCAATACTCAGAGTGGTCAGTGTGAAAAGAGGGTATGTATTACCGACACCGATTGTCCGGCAGGTTATCACTGTAACTCTGGGTCATGTGAGCCCTCTCAGAGTAATTGCAATTTTGATTCTGAATGTCCTCTTGGACAGATCTGTGAAGGTGGAAACTGTGTAGCAGGATGCAGAAGTGCAAGAGACTGTAATCCCGGCCAGCAGTGTTTACAGGGTCAGTGTACCTCCCCACCCTGTGCTGCTGATAGAGACTGTCCTAATGGTTATTACTGTGATACTCAGGCAGGAAGCTGTGTAATAGGATGTCTGTACGACGGACAGTGTCCTGCTGGAAAGGTGTGTATTGATGCAAGATGTGTTGATCCATCATGTCAGACCGATAGTGATTGTAGTAACGGTGATATCTGTGTTGCATCGCAGTGCGTCCCACCTGAATGCAGGAACGATACTGACTGTCAACTCGGTGAACAGTGTCTTGGTGGTCGCTGTGAAAAGATTTTCTGTCGTTACGATGGGGATTGTCCTCCCGGGCAGGTATGCAACAATGGGGACTGTGTACCAGGACCTCAGGAATGCACCTACAATGGGCAATGTCCCATTAACGATGAATGTGTAAATGGTCATTGTCAGCCTGCAGATCTTGGTGATCTCTGTAAACCTTGTAGCAGTTCTGCTGAGTGTGGTGGCCCATTTGACTGGTGTTTATATAGTCCTGATTACGGTGAATATCTATGTGGAAGGGATTGTTCAAGAGGACAATCATGTCCATCTGGTTATGCATGTGCAAATATCTACGACTGGCAGGGCAACATGATTGGTCTGCAGTGTGTACCTGCTGGTGAAACCTGTCAAGGTTTCTGTCAGACCGATGCCGATTGTCCACAGGGGCAATTCTGTGATGGCGGGATCTGCACAGATACACCCTTTGAATGTACGAGAGACTACCACTGTCCAATAGGACAGGTGTGTGTGAACAATCGCTGTGTAAATCCATAGACCCTGTCTCGATCAGATGGAGGGATTTTTATGCTGGATTTTGAGGGTATAAAGAGGGAATCTCTTTACTTCTTTAAGGAGTTTCTTAAGTTTGACACATCAAACCCCCCGGGTAATGAACTGCCGCTTGCACAGTATATAGACTCAATCTTTAAAAAGGAGAAAATAGATTCAAAGATCATAAAGACCGGCGATAATAGGGGTTGTGTGGTAGCAAGGATCTCGGGTGGTGACGGGGATTCACTTTTACTATCATCTCATCTTGATGTTGTGCCTGCAGGAGATGGATGGAGTTGTGATCCCTTCGGTGGGATAGAAAAGGATGGTTTTGTTTATGGGCGGGGGGCTGTTGACATGAAAAATATGCTTGCCTACTCTGTAATTACTATGATTGCATTAAAGAGAATGGGTAAAAAACCAAAGGGAGATGTAGTCTTTTGTGCAGTATCTGACGAAGAAGAGGGTGGTCATTCTGGCGCAAAATTTCTTGTAGAAAATCATCCTGAGTTGTTGGGTTGTGAATTTGGTCTAGGTGAGGTTGGTGGGTTTACCAATTATATTAATAAAAGACCTTTTTATCCGATTGGTTGTGGTGAAAAGGGATATATCTGGATAAAGATTGGATTTAAAGCAAAGGGTGGTCATGGATCCATACCTCAAAGGGATGATGTTATACATATGGCATGTAAATTTGTGGAAAAACTCTCTTCAAAACGGATGAAACCGGAATTGAACCGGGTAACGTCTCTATTTTTCAAGGGATTATCAGAAATATCAAAAGGGATTACATCTTTTGTTCTTGGAGGGATCTCCAGTGGAATTATACCCCTAATTTACCTTATTCCAGCAGAAAAAAGACGCCTTTTTGAAGCAATGCTGTCTAATACAGTATCAGTAACCGGAATAGAGTCATTTACAAAACAGAATGTTATACCCTCTTTCCTAAGGATGAATCTCGATTGCAGGATCCTACCGGATAGTGATCCATCCGAAGTACTTAGATTTATAGGATCTCTGTTGCCATCTGGTGTGGATGTAGAAGTTGTATCTCAGGCTGACGGTTTTGTGTTTGATCCGAAATCGGCGTTATATGATATCATTGAAGAAACAATAAAAGAGATGCATCCAGGTGCATCTGTGGTTCCCTATCTGAATGTGGGATTCACAGATGCACATCATTATAAGAGACTAGGGACTAAGATCTACGGATTCGCCCCTGTTAGACTACCAGAGGATATAAATTTCTCATCATTGTTTCACGGTGTTGATGAAAGGATTCCTGTTGATGGATTTCTATGGGGCACCGAATGTTTGGTTAAGACAGTGGCGACTTTTTTAGGTCTTCTATAATAGAATGTGCCGTATTTGTAGCCAGTGCCATTATTGTAAGCTGAGGATTTACTCCTATGGGTGTTGGAATGAGACTTGCATCAGCAATATATAGGTTTTTCATACCGAATAGCCTGCCTCTCTGATCAGTTGCGCCAGTCGATTCATCTCTGCCAATCCTGCAGGTACCCATTATATGCACAGTAAACACCTCAAAGTCGTGGGGTCTTAATTTGATGTCTGATAGCCTTTTGATATCATCCATGGAACTGGCAAAAGGCATCTGAGGGAACGGCAAAAGGACTTTTTTAGCACCCGAAGCAAAATAGATCTCTGAAAGATGGGATAATCCTTTCAGAAACATCTTCATGTCACGTTCAGTTATCCTGTAATATGCAAAGGGAATACCAAAAGGAGTGGTCCTGACAAAACCGCTGTGATCATCCTCCACCAGGACCCCTGCCATCACCATACGGGATATCTCTTTCATGATATCTATACACTTATTCGCTATAAACGGTACACTCATAGCAAAAAAGCCTGGTGGTACAAATGTGGTTGCCATTATTATGCCCTCTCGGATAAAATGATGGATCTGCCATACCTGAACAGGACCCTCCCAGCCTCTTACCTCATTTTCATAGATACCGATCGCCTTAACATTCGGATGAATATAGAGATTTTTACCAATGTTTGTCTGTCTTATTCCGCTCTTTAGCAGAAGATAGGGTGTCTGTATTGCTCCGCAGCCTATTACAAATGCATCGGCTTTGATAACTATAGTTTTTTTTCTCTTTGTTTTTTTATCTCTTATTTCTGCTATAAGATATTCAATTTTGTCATTTTTGTATATAAGATTTTTTGCCCTTGTATCGGAAAAGATGATAGCTCCTCTCTTTACTGCATATGGTAGAAAGGACACAAGAGAGCTTCGTTTTACCCCCGTTGGACAGCCAAAGATGCAGTTATTTACACAGATACCACCTGTGTGATTACGGGATACCCTGACAGCACTGTACCCAAGTCTTTCAGCACCCTCTTTCAGAAGGATATTATCAAGACCTGCAGAATCTTCATCCTGTGGGAGTACAGGTAATCTTTTTTCAACAATATCGTATAATTCGTTCATCTTTTTGTTGTTGAGATAGTCCAGTTTGAGCTCTTCAGTCCACCTGTCCTGTACGAAATCGGGTATTCGCCAGCATACACCAGCGTTAACTACTGTGGAGCCACCCACACATCTTCCCTCAGCGAGCATAATTGGTGCATTACCGAATATTACAGTCTCATCCATTCGGTAGAGTTTGGGCATCATCTCTACAGGATTAGAGATAAAGTCCTGTGTTCTATAATAACCACCCTCTTCAATAATCAATATACCATCGGTGTAATTGCTTAGTTCTGCTGCTACAGCACCTCCCCCAGCACCACTTCCAATGATACAGACCTTAGATCTTACGAAATCAAAATCCATGTTGAGTAGGTCTTCAGCCCTCCAGAATCCTGGCTCCATCATCTTTAAACTCCTTTAATCTATCGGCAATCCATTTATCACCTTCATAACCGATGTATTCAATTACATTTTTCTGTGAAAAGTAAACAAGAAGGATAGGAGAAAGAAGTAGTCTTGCAACGTTTCTGAAAAACATAAATCTGCTCTCTAACAGGCCAGCAAAAAAGATTCTGCGGTTCTTTCTATCAAGGAAAGAAAAGGGTTTTATTGATTTCAGTGTAAGAATAGGCATCAATTCAAGTATGACCAGTAGGATAAAGAAGCCATATGTCATCAAAATAGAGATTTCTCTCAGAAAGGTGATGAGCTTATCTGAAGTATCGTTAAGGGTCGTTTTTTCTCTTGGCATATCGGGAATTACACAATCAACAAGAGAATTAAGTATCATTATGAGGGGTCTTGTAAAGAAACTATCCTTCATATTTGTTAGATAAACCTAATATTATGTTGTGTCAAAGTTGTGGTTTTGTAAAGGCAAAAGGATGTGTTGATAACTCTATAAAAAAATCTATACCCTGTACCCACTTAATTCATCTTGATTAAAGGTTACACCAAGCCCAAGGGCAATACGATTCACAAAATTAAAATAGGCTGTAATCAAGACAAGATCGAGTATCTCTCTATCACTAAAGCCTTTTGATCTGAGATCAATGATAGCCTTTTCATTAATATTCGAGGGATCCTTTGTTAATTTTTTTGCAAATTCTACAAGGAAATTTATCCTTTTGTTTTTTTCAGTCGTTAGATTTTTCTTGTTTTTTGTGTAGCTCTTGAGTGCAACTCTATGGTGATTTAAACAGTAATCACAATTGTTTTCCTCAGATACAGCTACTGCAATTGCCTCTCGTTCAAGTCTGGTAAGGCCGGATCTGCCAAACATAAGCTGCATATAGAGTTCAAGGTGTTTTAACATCGCTTCTGGGTTGAGGCTGTGTACCTTCATAATATTGGAGACCTTACCACGTTTTCCGGCTATAGTTTTATAGATCTCCTTTAATTTACCCTCTGCCTCTTCAGGTTCTATTATATCAATCCACGACATTATTCTTTTTTTCCTTTAATGAATTTGGTAGGGTCTTTTAATTCTACGATATCAAGCTCACTGATATATGTGTCACTTGTTTTTGTGCCTACATAGGTTGAACGGATTGTCAACTTAAGCCTAATTAGATCGTCCTTCATAACCTCAATGTACTTAAAGTATGGTTTGTTTGGAAAGCTAACATCGATACTGAGACCAAGCATATCAACCCCAAGATCCTGCATGATGTCTACATTACTGTCTTTGTCAAACCTGTCACTTTGTCCCTCTGTCTCGATCTCTGCCTGATAGACCCTGTTGTTCTCTTTGAAAGTCTCGATTGTTTCTGTATTTCCATTCAAAACGCCGATATATGCAATAGATACAGGCTTATCAAACTGTAGTGTAAAGGATTCGTTTACACCTGTACCCATATCACCTTCTGCCCATGCAGTCTTTATATCACCATCAAGCATATTTTCTGGACCAAATACCTTACCACCATTTTCAAGAATTGAGGAGGCTGTAATTCTTGCACGTGAATAAAGGGACTCTGGAGAATCTCTAAAGTAAAAATCTTTACCATATGTCATATATCCTGTATATTTTTCGTCACCTAAGTAGGTAGTTTTTTTAAAGGTAATCTCAAGTCCCTTTGAAGACTCCTGTAAATCCACAGGGAAATATCCGCTAAAAAAGCAGTTATAAACAGATATCCAGCCTCTTTTTGTTTTTTTGGCAAACATTATTCCACCAGAACGGTCTACCTTATCCTCACGCTCTCTGTAACATACTCCGATCTCCTTTGTGCCGTCACCATCGACATCGATATCCTTCACGCATGAGATTAGAAAATCGGTCTCCAATCCTTTATAGTAGGGATTTTCTCTGATCTCTATCTCCTTTGAATCGATATTATTCTGGATCAATAGTAGAAGTATCAAAAAGAGATTATATGGCCATATCTTCTTATACATTTCTTTATGCCCCAAAAAAGAGATTGTTTTTTCATAATACTATTGACAGATTGTGTCAAGTATCTTATGGTCTTTTTTTAAATCCATCCTTGACATAGATTGGTATTTGATGTAAAAGTATGTCGCTTTTATACGGAGTTGGTGATGAAAAAGGGCATACATCCTGAATATCACGAAGTAACAGTGACCTGCAGTTGCGGTAACACCTTTGTTACAAGGAGTACAAAAAAAGAGCTTGTACTTGATATATGCTCAAAATGTCATCCTTTCTTTACGGGGAAGGAGAAATTGATAGACACTGCAGGTAAGGTTGAAAAATTCTACAGACGTTACGGTAAGGACTATCTTAACAAAAAATAAAGTCCACTAAGCATAAGATTATCTTTTCCTATGTCTTCATCTCTTCTGGAAGACTTCAAAGCTAAACTGCTTATGCTGGAAAACCAGTTACAAGATCCCTCTATAACTAAAGACAATAAAAGACTGGCTTCGGTATCAAAGGATTACAAAAAGGTCAAAGAAACTCTTGATCTTATGGAACTCCTGCACAAAAAAAAGAGGCAGCTTGCTGATACAAAAGAGATAATTGAAAATGAA
>CAYSBA010000023.1:6236-10115 GCA_964429075.1 uncultured bacterium | reverse complement strand
TGATAATACAGTATGTGATGATGGTTTGTACTGTAATGGTCAGGAGACCTGCGATGCACAGCAGGGGTGTTTAGCAGGTACACCAATAAACTGTGATGATGGAATAGCTTGTACAGTAGATAGTTGTAACGAACAGACTGATAGCTGTGATAATACACCAGACAATAATGCCTGTAATGACAATGATTACTGTACCTTAGATCAATGCGTGGCTACCTCTGGATGTCAATATACTAAATGGACCGATCATGATAATGACAACTATGTAGCAACTCAATGTGGTGGCACAGACTGTGATGATTCAAATCCCAATATCAATCCAGGTGCTACAGAAATCTGTAATGGTATTGATGATAACTGTAATAATCAGATAGATGAGGGGTTTGATCTACAGACAGATCCATATAACTGCGGCTCTTGTGGAAATGTATGTAGTTTTGTCCATGCATCGCCACCTCAGAGCTGTGTAAACGGAAGTTGTGTGCTTAGTAGTTGTGATTGCTGGAACCCACAGAACTGTGCAATAGGATGGGTTGATACAAACAATGATCCCACTGATGGTTGCGAGAACCTCAAACCAACAGCTGATGCAGGAGTTGATCAGTATGTTAGGGCAGGTGATACGGTATATCTAAATGGTCAGGCCTCATCTGACCCACCTGATGATGGATTAACTGATGATACACTGACATACATCTGGACCCTCAGTTCAAAACCTGCTGGTAGTACAGTAACTACAGCCTCTTTGAGTGACAACAACTCAACAACAGCAAAAACTCCAGATTTTGTACCAGACTTACCTGGTAACTATGTGTGGCAACTAAAGGTCAAAGATGGTAGAGGTGAATTCTCATGGAATCAGGATATTGTAACAATCCATGCGTATGGTTTTACCCCCTTTGTGAACAATAGACAGGGCTACAATACTGGAAATATTAATGATATAAGAGACATTGCTCTTGCAAAAGCAAACGATGTGGGAACCACATATGGTATATGGATTGCTTCAAAGAATTACGGCTGGTTCTTTGATTATACAAACAACCAATTTAAAGAGCTGTGTGAGATATTTATTGCACAGTGTAATTATTACAATATCGATCTTGCCACAGTAGAAAGAGATCCATACAATATGGTCTTTTTTGGTGCAAATAAGGATGTAAATGGTATAAATGCAGGAATACTTGGCTTCGATAAGCTAATACAGCTTGATATGACATCCCATTTGAGTTTGCCTCCCTGGACTATGAGAGACTTTGATGCAGATAGAACAGATAGCCAGGATCCACGATATGGCGATATACTTATAGGTACAACGCAGGATAGTTCACGATACGATCATTCAGCAGGTACGACAAACGGGGACTACGATTACTCGAACGATAGCGATGACATAAGGGCAGTATGTGTGGCGCCCGATCATTCATATCTTGCTGGGAATGATAGATTGTATTACTGTCCCACTCCTGTTAAGGGAAATTGTGATATTGGTTTTTGTGATAAAGATATATCTGGATGTAGAACTCAATGGGGTGGATGTAAATGGTGGCAGACTTCTTGTTATCCCAACAAGGCCTTTGATATATGGTCTCAGGATGTAGATACCATAAGGGCAATCGATACAAGATCGTTAGGAAACGGTGACTATTTAATCGCAGTTGGTTCAAAGAATTTCGGTGTGGCAATATTTACAAAATCTAATGTTGCAAATAAACTTTATCTTGATACTAATAACGGTCTACCTTCAAATGATGTACGGGATATCTTTATAGATGATAATCTTGATGTATGGATTGCCACCAAAAATGGACTTGCAAGGTACAAATGGGACAAACAGTATATATTTGTATACACTAAAGCAGATCATAATCTACCAGATATGGATACAAAGGCAGTAAGAGTTGATTTAAGAAATAAATGGGTATGGGTAGGAACTAAATCTGGTCTTGGTGGTATAATACTCCCATAGAGATCCAGGTCGTAATTAATTGATGAAAATGTGACCGGTAAGATATTTATGGGATTGCCCTGATATGGGAGATGTAGTATGATTATGTCAGGAAGATAACCTCTCTTTAAACCATCTTGCTGTTCGTCTGAGGCCCTCTTCAAATTTTACTTTATAGCTCCAGCCAAGTTCCTTTTTAGCAAGATCAGCATTTAGATAGATCTTGTATATTTCGCCCTTTCTTGGCCTGTCATACACAGGTTTGTTTTTGTATCCAAGTTCATCGGCAAGGATTCGATATATAAAATTAACAGAGCTACCTATTCCTGATCCAATATTGTAGATCCCCGATCCCTTGTTTAGTGCGAGTACGTTTGCCTCAACAACATCATCAATATATACATAGTCTCTCAGCTGTTCTCCATCACCAAATATTACCGGTTGTTCGTTTTTGAGCATCTTGCCACAGAAGATGGCAACAACGCCTGCTTCTCCCATTGGATTCTGTCTTGGGCCGTATACATTTGGATAACGGAGAACCACATAATCAAGACCGTAGAGAAGTTTATAAAGATAGAGGTAGTGTTCAACGGTGTGTTTTGAAATGCCATATTGACATTCTGGATTTATCGGATGTGTCTCTTTAACAGGTAGCTCTTTTGGTTCACCGTATACAGCGCCTCCAGTTGATATATAGATGAATCTTTTAACGTTGTATTCAACTGCCTTTATAATAAGATTGAGGCTTGCAAGGATATTACACTCTGCATCATATACAGGATCTTCTACAGATTTTCTTACATCCATCTGTGCTGCATGATGGTTGACTATGTCTGGTTTGAAATCTTTAAATATTTTATCGATTGCATCGAACTTTCTTATATCTTCTTCATAGAAGATGGCATCTTTGTTTATGTTTTCTCTGAAACCTGTAGATAGATTATCAACCACCGCAACCTCATGACCGAGCTGTAAATATCGGTCAGTTACATGTGAAGCGATAAAACCTGCACCGCCCGTTACTAGTATCTTCATACTATTTATCTCCTTTTTTTTGTTTAATCTTTATCAGGGCATCCACAACGCCTGATGGCCTGCCATGTTCTGCCAGTATAAATGGATTTATATCCATAGACTCAATCTCATCAACAACCCTTAACATATATGATATTCTGAGTATTATCTCTTTGAGATATTCTATATCTGCAGGAGGTTTCCCCCTAAAACCCTTTAAGATCCTATATCCATTTATATTCTGAATTATCTCAATTGCATCGATGTCTGTTAGAGGATTTATTTTGAAACTTACATCCTTTGCAACCTCCACAAATATACCACCGAGTCCAAACATCAGGATATCACCGAATGTCTTATCGTTTATAGAGCCGATAATGGTTTCATAGCCTGATAGCTGTCTCTGTATCAAGATCTTTGCGTTGTATCTTTTGCAGAGGCCTGTAAGTCTTCTATAGGCAGAAATCAGTTTGTCGCTATTATCAATATGGGCAACTACACCACCAAGCTCTGATTTGTGCTGTATCTCATCGGAGTCGAGTTTCATGACAACAGGGTAGCCATATTTTTCAGCAAATCTGAGTGCAGAGTCAAGATCCTCTGGATATTCAAAATCAACAATGGGAATCCCAAATATCTTTAACAGTTCGGCAGAGGTTTTGAAATCGAGGTACTTTCTGTTCTTAAAAGATCTTTTTAAACGATTAAGTACACTTTTATTATATTCAAATTCAATTAACCTGCCTTCCGGTCTCTTTCTCCAGTTAGAGTATTTTACGAGTGACCAGATGGCCCTTACTGCAGATTCCGGGAATCTGTAAACCGGTATCTTTGCCTCTTCGAGCCTATAAAAGGCCTGATCAAATTCTCCAGGATTACTCATTATACAGGATAAAAGTGGTTTGTCAGGATATTTC
>CAYSBA010000023.1:0-6226 GCA_964429075.1 uncultured bacterium | reverse complement strand
GGATATTTCTTCTTAGCCTTTACTATGGAATCAACTACAGCCATTACATCAAGCATAATTGGTGGCATAAAGATTACAAGGACAATATCCACACCTTTATCAGAAAGACACGCAGATAGAGCGTGGTAATAGTCTTTAGCAGTTGCCCCTGCTAATAAATCTATCGGGTTGGCAAGGCTTGCATCTTCATGCAGGTGTTTTTTTAGCCTTCCAAGCGTTTGTCTGGATAGAGTTGCCATCTTAAGATCCATATTTTCTATAGCATCTGTGGCCATGATCCCCGGCCCGCCTGAATTGGTTACAATTGCAACCCGGTTCCCATCTGGTATAGGTTGAGTTGAGAGTGCTATTGCACAGTCCAGCATATCCTCGATCGAGTCTGTCCTTATGACACCACACTGTTCAAAAAGGGCATCCACACCAAGATCAAGACCTGCCAGTGCCCCGGTATGGGACTTTGCAGCACGCTGTCCTGTTATTGTTCTTCCAGATTTTACAGCAAGTATGGGCTTTTTCTTTGTGAGGTTCCTTGCTATCTTTGTGAAATTTTTAGGATTTCCAAAACTCTCAAGGTATAGTAGTATCACATCTGTTCTTTGATCATTTTCCCAATATTGAAGGAGATCATTACCCGAGACATCGGTCTTATTGCCAACGCTCGCAAACATACTAAAACCAATGTTCAGACCAGACGCATAGTCCAGGATGGTATCCCCAAGTGCACCAGACTGTGACATGAAGGCAATGTTGCCAGGTTTGGGGAAGAGTCGTGAAAAACTTGCGTTAAGCTGAATATCTGGATCAGTATTTATAATTCCCATACAGTTTGGCCCGATACACCTCATCCCATATTTTTTGAGTAGAGATCTCAGTCTCTCTTCACGTTTAATACCCTCTCCACCTATCTCTTTGAAACCGGCAGTAATTATTACAAGTCCTTTGACCCCCTTTTTACCACACTCATCTACTACCTTAAGGACCCTGTCTTTATTTACTACAATTATGGCCATATCAATGGGGTCTTCTACATCTAAAACAGAATGATAAGATTTTAGGCACATTATTACTTTATGTTTCGGATTTATAGGATAGACAGTGCCCTGGAAACCACTTTTTACAATGTTCTGAAGAACAGCATTGCCAATAGTACCTTTTTTTGGTGTGGCACCAATTACAGCAACAGACTTTGGCCTGAAAAGTGCATCAAGATCATAGGACATCTCTTCTCCCATTAAAGATTAAATGCCGGAGGAGGGACTCGAACCCACACGGAGTTTTGGCTCCACCGGATTTTGAGTCCGGCGCGTCTCCCAGTTCCGCCACTCCGGCAAGATTAGATATTGAGTATCATATTGAGGATTTTAGTCAACAAAGAGGGGTGAGTGATGGGACTTGAACCCACGACCCCCAGGGCCACAACCTGGTGCTCTGCCAACTGAGCTACACTCACCACAGAAGCAATTTCCCTAACATAATTGCCAGAAAAACTCAATCTTATGTTTATCGTCTTATTATCTTGACAATATGAAATCTGCTTGCTAATCTGCCATTAGGAGGTTTAAGGAGTGAAAAGGGTATGTGTAATTGACAACAGTTCCATCATAAAAGAGGCCTTCAGGCTTGTTCTGATAAATGAATCGGTAAGTCTTAAGACCTTTGAAAGCCTTAATAAGGCTGATTCAGAAGAGCTAAAAGATTCAATTGTTTTTCTAGATGCAGGTCTGGTGGATCATGACAATATAGAACTTGTTAAGGAGCTGAAAGATTCTTCAGCATTATTTGTGATGGTGAGTTCATTCACAGGTCTTATAGATGATCTAAAAGCAGCCCTTGCTGGTGTAAATTTTATAAATAAACCCTTTAAGTCCGATGAGTTACTTAAAATCATAAGTGAAAATGAACCGAAATTAAAGAAAGAGAAGGAGAAAGAGGAAGATAAGGCAAAAGAACACGCAGAAGTTGTTGAAATGCCCTTTGAGGAACAAAAGGAAGAACAGTCTGAAGAAGAGGGGGTTTTTAAAGTTGCAATGGAGTCTGTTTCTGAACCCTCGCAGGATCCTTTTGGACTTAAAATAAGTTGGGAGGGCCTTGAAGAGGATTTTAGAGTGGTCCACGGTGAAGATTCTGTGTGGAATGTAAGTATCAAAGAGGTAGAGGGGATTGATACAAGTATAGATGAGATAGAAGAAGGGCAGAAGGAGAAACAGAAAGAGGATTTAGATGTAGAGATCGATCTTCATACAGAAGCAAGCGAAACAAAACAGACGCCATTTTCTGAAGATGAGACAGGGTCTTATGATGATAAAGCAGGATTATCAGAAGATGGTATTGAGGTAGATATTGATATCCCGGATGAAGAATTAAGCATAGAGATAGAGACAAAGGACAAAGAGTTGAAAGAGGTAGATCAATATATCACTGATCAGGGCCAACAGACAGCTTCAAATTCAGACCTTTCACAGGACATTGTTGAAATAGAAGACCATGAGGATCACAAAATGAGCCAGGAAGAAGAACCATTAGAAGAGGGAACATCAGAAGATATAGGATTATTAGAAGAAGATAGCTCAGAGATAGATAAAGAGAAAATAAAGGAAGATATTGAGGTGTTTGAGGGATCACCGGTTGAGGATGACTCCGGTATTAAAAAGGATGTTGAGGATGAGCTGGAAATAGACCTTCCTGTAGATAATAAGGCTGTCTCTTCTGTTGATGTAGAGGAGCAGGAGTCAGAAGAAAAACAAAACTGGCCAGTAGAAAAAAAGGAAGGATTAATTGAAGAAGAGAAACAGGATAAAACAATAGAGGCCGACTCAATCTCAACTAAAGAGACCACAGAGAATAAAGGAGTTGATGAAGAGTCTTCTATAGAATCAGATATTGAGATCGATATCGAAAAGACGGCAGAGTTAGACTCTGAAATGGATTTTGAAGAAACAAAAGAGGTTGAATCTGAAAATATAGATGAAAAGGTTACAGATGTTAAGATCGATATCTCTACAGAGGTTAAATCAGAAGAAGTAGAATTAGTGGGAGAGGATGTTGAGGGAATAAAAGAAGATTGGTCTTTAGAAGATGAAGATCTGTCAGCCAGGATATCGGATGAGCCAAAAAAACTACAAGAAGAGGAGACAAAGTCTATAGATGAGCTAAAAGAGATCGAACTTTCCAGTGAGGGTGATAAATCTGATAAAGAGGCTGAAGTTGAACCTAAGGAGCCTCTTTCTGAAGAGGTTATAGGTGTTAAAGAACAAGATTCTTCAGCTGAGTCAATAGAAAAGGGTGATGAAAAGGAATTATTTACACAGGATACAGTAACTTTTGCAGAGTCTGAAGATAAAAAGATAGATAAAGAGGTGCTTAAAAAAGAGGCAGAAAGGTTGATGTTTTCAACTACTGTAACAGAATCTGAATCAGAAAAGATTACCCTGGTAGGGCCAACAACAGGTCTTGTAGATGAAAAGGTGGTAAAAGAGGTTGCACCAGATGATATTCATCAGGACTATGGCTCTAGACTTGAAGAGATCGATTCACTACCAATAGACAGGGAGACTATTGTTAAGATAGCCTCTGATGTGATAGAGAAGATAGCTTGGGAGGTTGTCCCAAAGATAGTTGAGCGGATTGTAAAAGAAAATATAAACAAACTTCTGGAGAAGACGACTTCTGACGATGAAGATAAGTAGAATTGAGGGCTCATACGAACCCTCCAGGTTTGAAAAAAAGTGGTACAGTTATTGGTTAGATAAGGGCTTTTTTCACGCAGATGTAAAATCGCGTGCAAAGCCCTTTGTGATTGCCATCCCACCGCCAAATGTTACTGGTGCTCTTCACATGGGTCATGCCCTTACAATTACCATACAGGATATCCTTATAAGGCACAAACGGATGCAAGGCAGAAATACACTCTGGATACCCGGTACAGATCATGCAGGTATTGCAACCCAGATGGTGGTTGAGAGGGAATTGAAAAAAGAGGGCTTGACGAGATACGATCTCGGCAGGGATGAATTTCTCAAGAAGGTCTGGGAGTGGAAGAGATATTATCATAATAGAATTACAGATCAGCTTAAAAGGTTGGGAGCATCGCTCGATTGGCAGCGTGAACGCTTTACGATGGATGAAGGATTCTCAAGGGCAGTCATTCATGTATTTTGTTCACTTTACAGAGACGGGCTTTTGTTCAGGGATTATCGTTTAATCAACTGGTGTGTATCGTGTCATACAGCTTTGTCTGATCTCGAGGTCATATATGAAGAAAAAGAAGGTCATCTCTGGCATATCCTTTATCCCTTTGTTGATGGAGATGGGAAAGAGGGTGTGATAGTTGCAACAACGAGACCTGAAACAATGCTTGCAGATACTGCAGTTGCTGTTAACCCTGAGGATAAAAGATACACAAAATACATAGGAAGACATGTAAGATTGCCATTGACCAAAAGGACAATCCCTGTAATTGGAGATGATGCAGTTGATCCTGAGTTTGGTACAGGATGTCTTAAAATAACACCAGGACATGATTTTGTTGACTTTGAAGTTGGTAAACGTCACGGTCTTGATATGATTTCTGCTATTTCAGAAGATGGCCGAATGAATGAAAATGCTTGCGATTTTAAAGGAATGGATGCCAAAGAGGCAAGAGAGGCCGTAGTGGAAGCCCTCAGGAGAGAAGGTTTTCTTATTAAGGTCGAAGATTACAGACACAGTGTTGGTACCTGTCAGCGTTGTGGAACAGTTGTTGAGCCTCTTCTCTCAAAACAGTGGTTTGTGAAGACAAAGCCCCTTGCTGAGCCTGCAATCGATGTTGTAGAAAAGGGTATGATAAGATTTGTGCCAGAGGAGTGGACAAAGACATATTTTAATTGGATGTATAATATAAAAGATTGGTGTGTATCGCGACAGCTGTGGTGGGGGCACAGGATTCCTGCATGGTATTGCAAGGAGTGTAATGAAGTAAATGTTGCGGAAAAAGAGCCTCCAAGATGTGGTTTTTGTGGTAGTGAAATGCTTGAGCAGGATCCAGATGTGCTTGACACATGGTTTAGCTCTGCACTATGGCCCTTTGCAACCCTTGGCTGGCCCGATCAAACAGAAGACTTCAGGGTATTTTATCCAACCACCATATTGGAGACCGGTTTTGATATCATCTTCTTCTGGGTAGCAAGGATGATAATGATGGGTTTAAAATTTACAGGGAAACCTCCTTTTGAGAAGGTATACCTACACGCCATGGTCAGGGATCCAAAGGGTCAAAAGATGTCAAAGACAAAGGGGAATGTAATTGATCCTGTAGATATAATGGATAGATATGGAGCTGATCCACTTCGATTCACCCTTGCAATCCTGACTGCACAGGGCAGGGATATAAAGCTGTCAGAATCTGCAATTGAGGGATATAAAAATTTTGCAAACAAGATTTACAATGCTACAAAGTATGTTTTACTCGCTGCAGAAGGTGTGGAGATAAAAAGAGTTGCTATTGATAGTGGTGCAATATGGGATAGATGGATTGCATCAAGACTAAATCAGGTATGCACTATTGTTAATGAAAGGATAGAGGAGTTTAAGCTAAACGAGGCTGCAAAAGAGCTCTATAGATTTTTCTGGCATGAATTCTGCGACTGGTATATAGAGTTTTCAAAAGAGGCAGTATACTCAAATGATATATCCAAAAAACAACAAACAGCATCGATGCTGGTTAATTGTCTTGATATATCATTAAGACTCCTACATCCATTTATGCCCTTTCTTACCGAAGAGTTGTGGCAAAAGCTACCATTAAAAAGAGACTGCAATAGCATTGTGATTGCTAAATTTCCGGAGCCATCCGATTTTATGGATACTGAGGCCATAAAAAGTGTTGAACTTCTGATAGATGCAATAAGTGCTATAAGGAACATAAGGGGTGAAAATCGTATTTCTCCCTCTGTTCAGGTTGAGGCATGGATATTGACAGATAGAGTAAATAAAGAGATCCTTAAGCAGTACGATGTGACAATAAAGAGATTAGCGAATCTAAAAGAGCTAAAGGTTGTCAATTCAGAATCAGAAATACCAGAGGGTTGGTCAGCATCTGTAAGAGGCAGGGTGAAGGTGTTTGTCCCGATACTTAGATATGTAAATAAGGATAATGAAATAAAGAGACTTTCAAAAGAGCTCAAAAAGTTAGAAGATGATATAGCCTTTATTAAAAGACGTCTTGCAAATGAAAATTTTGTAAAAAAGG
>CAYSBA010000022.1:0-10125 GCA_964429075.1 uncultured bacterium | reverse complement strand
CCGTCCCCATCCTTCCAACCTTTGTCCTGTGGAGGTGTTTGAAGGCCTTAAAGTCGTTAAATATACGTGTGGACTCCAGTAGGAGTTCTTTTGATCTTTTGACAAATTCCGATTCAAGCCGATCCTCCATAACAGAATGTCTGTTGTAGTGGTGATAGAAGGCCTTTAGTTTGATCCTGAAGGCCACAAGGAATCTTATCCATTTATCCTTCTCACGTAAGACCGCAATCTTTTCCTTTCCAAGGGCAGGATGGTAGATCTTATTTTTTGTAAATAGATCTATCTCCCACGGGTACATTATCTTCATCTCTTGTCGGATCTCATCAAGGTTGATATAATCTGCCTCAAACTTTACATCCTCCAGTATCTCTTTGCCCTTTGCGATCCTGTCAAGGATTCCAAGGATCTTGGTGATGTCATAATCTGATACTGTCTCAATCTCTCTTGCTTCTTTTATCTCCTTACCAAACAGCCTTTCTGCAACAACCTTTTCAATACGATGCACAGTCTCTTCATCAGCATTTAAAAACCTTAGCGCAGCCGCTCCAATGGTTTCGATGCCAGATATGTCTAAATTTTTTATAGGTCTTATGACCTTACACCAGATTGAAAAACTTCCATGATTGTCAACCTCAAAGCTACACTTTATATTATCGCCAGGATTGAGACTTTTGAGTCTGTCCTGAAACTTAACAAAGAGACCACCGGTTGAGATATCTGCAACTGTACCAGACAAAATAGAACCCTTATAATAAATACTACACGGGATGCTAACCTGTACTCTTGCAGCCTGTCTTGTTTGAAGACCCAGAATACTGAATACAGATCTTCTTAGATTGAACTTGTCTATCGGTATCTTTAGATACCCCTCTATTCCATGCTCAAGACATCTGTCCTGGGTCTTTTCGTCTGGTGGTCCTATTACAATAAGAGGAATTTTTGAAATATCTTTTTTTGCCTTTATCTCTGATAAAAGTGATATTTCTTTGTCTTCACCCTTACGTATCAACAACAGAACCAGATCAGGTCTTTGCTGGCTTATTATATCTGTTAAAGACACATCGATTTCTGGTATTATGAATTTTATATCAGAACGTGCAAGAAAGGATGAAATTACCTTTCTATCTCCAGAATTATCTGCCGATATTACAATCTTTTTCATCTTATTGCCTCTATCTCTTCATCAATAAGTTTGATACCTGAATGGGTGGAGAACACCCTGAGATTTACGGATTTTACATCAGGCCCACCCTCTGGATCAACAATGAGCAACAAATCTATACCATTTTTAGCCAATTTATGCAGTTGGTCTTTATTGATCTTATGTGGTCCATTGTTCTCTAAATTGTCGCTCATCCTGAAATCTGCACCATCGATAGTATCTGAAAGTATCCTGAAAAAAGATCTTCTTATTGAATGTGATGTGGAAGGATCAAACAGAATACCCACAACACTCTGACCACCTCTTTCTATCCTATCACCCGGGTGTATCTTAAAAATTCCTTCTACTACCTTTGCTCTACAGCTTCTTCCCCTGCATTCTATAACGGTAAGCTCACCTTTTTTTTCCTTTCCTCGATAACCCCTTGCAACTACAACGAGGTGCTGACCTGGAACAGGTTTCGGTCCTCTGATTCTCAAATCAGCTATCTTTGTCGCACTGTTTATTGAGATTAACATACCCGATGTGTTAATTAGCAATTTTTGTGCCATTATATCTCTTATTCGTCTGGATAACCTTCTGAGTCGCTGTTTTAGGGCTGGTACTATTGTGGATACCACATCTTCAGACCCATTTAGTGCACTGACAAGAGAGTTGGCCAATTCTTGTGCAGCCTGATAGAGTTTACCTTCGTCAAGCAGGTTGATTACCTTTGATATCACCACCTTGCCAGATTCAATATCAACCAACCTTGCAGTTATCGTAATAGCATTGCCGAGCCTCCCCATACTACCAAAAAGAAGATATCTTATACCTGCAAGTCTTCCTGCCTCAACAGCGGTTTGAGTATCAACAATACCACTCATATTGTAACTATGTTCTTTGAGTATCCTTGCAAGCTTGGTACGCTCCATTACCTCAAAGCTGCCTGACTGTGACAGCATAGCCGCCACACTATCAGCAAACACACTACCTGTACTTATTGAAATACCGGTTGCTGTATCAAAGGGAACAACAGCAATTGTTGATGTGGCAAAGGCACCTTGTGTGATAGAGATTACCAGAAGAATTGCAATAGCAGAGACGACAACTTTTTTTGACATCTTTGAGACACTCTGTCTTTCAATATTCATTACAGTACCTCCGGATAGTTTTATTTTATTTTTAGCACAGAGCTTTTATTTTTACAATTTGACAAAAAAACCAATCGTGTATAAACAGGTCGCATGCTGGATCTTTTGAGAAAACTTTCGTCATCTGCCTTCAGCTGGTTGCTCTTAGGCTTTGTAATACTTGTATTTGTATTCTTTTTTGGACCCAGCTATAGATTTCTGGGAAAAGAAAAGGGCTATGCTGCCATTGTTAATGGTAGGGTAATAACCCTTAATGAATTTAAAACAACATATTCAAACTATTTTAGATTCTTCCAGCAGAGCAATCCTGATTTTGATAATGAAAAGGCAAGGCAGCTTGGGCTTGCATCACAGGTACTCGATACACTTGTAAAAAATGTCCTTATCGTTGCTGAGGCAACAAAAGCAGGACTTAGGATAACACCCGATGAGTTAAAAAAATTTATACTTGAAAGTAAGACCTTTCAGGAAAATGGGCATTTCTCTTTTGATAGATATAAAAAATTTGTAAACTACTACTATCAAACATCGGTCGCACGTTTTGAGAGACGACAGAGGGATTCTCTTCTGTCAAAGAAGTTTTACGATTTTGTATCAATGCTTGTTAAGGTACCCGAGAGCGATGTACGGGAAAGCTTTAACATGAGTAACGATACTGCAACCCTTGAGTATGTCAAAATACCGGGTTACAAACTTACAGGCCTTATTAAGATCGATGATAAAGAGATCGATGATTATATTAAATCATATGAAAAAGAGTTAAAAGACGAATATGACAAACATAAAGACAGATACATTGAAAAAGAGGCAGTACATGCAAGACATATCCTTATCAAACTACCGAAAGATGCAACCGATCAAGAACGTAAAGAGAAAGAGGATCTGATAAAGAGTCTATTCGAACGTGCAAAAAAAGGAGAAGATTTTGCAGAACTTGCCAAAAAGTACTCAGAAGACCCTGGTTCAAAGAACAGAGGTGGCGATCTGGGTTTCTTTACAAGGGGAAGAATGGTAAAACCCTTTGAAGATCTTGCATTTAGATTAAAACCTGGTGAAATAGGTGGTCCAGTAAAGACGACATTTGGTTACCATATAATAAAGGTGGAAGAACATCGCAAAGAAAGACAAAAAACCTTTGATGAGGTAAAAAGACAGATTGCTCGTAAAAAGATAGAGCAACAAAAAAGAAAAAATCTTGCTAAAAAGATTATAGATGCCATTATCAGCCATTCAATTAAAAAAGATGGGCTCAAAACAGGTCTTGAATGGGCCAAAAAGTCGGGAATAATCCCGGAGGGTCTGAATCTGAAGGTAGAAAAATCAGATCAGATTAGCAGAGAGAGACAATTTATACCGGGTCTTGGTACTTCCAAAGAACTTACAGATGCAATCTTTTCACTCAAACCCAAAGATGTACCAGAGGTTCTCAACAAGCCCTTTAAGATCTTTGGTTCCTATGTGGCAATACGGGTTGTCAGTCGTCAACTGCCGGACGATAACATATACAATACCGTAAAGGATGCAACAAGGAGCAGACTTGAAGAAAAACGTGCAAACTCCATACTTTCTGATTATGTTGAAATGCTTAAAAAGGGTGCAAATATTGAAACCAATATCAAGGTTCTTAATCCATCGACAGAATAATATCAGTTGTTTTCTGTGAGGTTACTATCACCAGTACCCTTTTTCTCTTTTTCAATCAGATCTTTGATCTTACTATACCCACTGTTAAATATCTTCTCATCTTCAAAGCGTTCATTAAATGTTATACAGGTGTTTCTCAGCAGGGGATGACGAATACCCATCTGATGTCTTTCCTCCTGAGATAGTCTCTTACTGTACTCCTTCCACCGATCATCAAAGAATTCTGTAAAAAGGGCCCTCAAAGTGGACTCTATCATCTCAAAAAAGTGGGTACAGCCCTCCTCTTTTCCAATCTTTTTTTTCAATAATCTGAGTATTCCCTTTTGCATCAACCTCTCACCCTTTACACGGGAAAGAGTCTTCAGTGCGAGTTGACAGGTTGGATATGGTATTCTGACCATCCTGCCTTCTATCTCTTTTAAAATAAGCTCTTTTTCATCGATTAACATACATAGTTCCATATCGTGATAATAGTCGTGCATTCTGCATATAGTAAGTATTCCCTTTTTGGTCCTGTATATCTGGGTGTCAATGCTCCTTCCAAACTTCTGTTTTTCGTGCTGGGCAAGGGCAAGTAATTCTTCGATATTCATATTGGCTCCTTTTTTGACTGTTATTCGGGCTTTACAACCTCAACTATCTCTAAATCCTCATACTCCTTGAGGGCAGACTTTACCTCTTTATATTTGTCTATAAGCTTGTTTAGCTTTGCATTTGTTACCCTCAGACGTTTTGCAAGTATCTGCGCAATTGTACCGAGGATCTTAACAGCAAGGCCAGGGTTTTTTGACATTGCCTTAAGAAGACCTTTTCTTTCAAAAAAGAGGACCTCTACATCGCCCTTAGCACGTACAGTGGCAGATCTTGGTGCACCATCAATCCAGGACACTTCACCAATGTATGTACCCTGTTTTACCGTTGCTACCTTTTTATTCCCTACAATTATCTCACACTCTCCACTAACAATTACAAAAAGACCGTTGGATTTATCTCCCTCCTTAACCAGTGTTTCTCCATCCTTAAACTTTGCTTCTGTTACAATAGACATTACCACATTTAACTCAGACATTGTAAGGGATTTGAAGATTGGAATTGATTGAACCACACTGTATTCGCGGTGTTTTCTTTTGGCTATCCTGTCTTCTTTTCCAGACAGAGATGGGAATTGGAGCACAAGACATGTAGCATTATCCTTTGATGGGGTGGAAAAGAGGGCATCAAGGGATCTGCGAGGGTTATATGCGATATCAGAAAGGACATCCTGTCTGGAGTTAATGATATCCATAAGACCATCGGAGAACAGGACAAGTACATCATTCGGGAAGAGATCTACCTTCATACTGCCGACCTGAGGAGAACTTGGTGAACCAAGAATACCCACAGTATCTCTGTTTTCATCTGTAATAAGCGGATATACCTTCTGTTCACGTATTAGATTTATGCCCACATTGCCACAAAAGAATATCAAACCATCCATGTTGTGTTGCAATAGACATACAAACTGTACACGCAAATCTTTTTTTTCTTCCATAGAGGTTGTATATAGTTGTACACTTGTCTGGTACATCTCATTCTTTAAAAGGAGGCTGATCTGTTGATAATCCTTTTCGTTAAATAGCCTGACTACAGTCTCACGCTGGTTTGTTATAAAGTTTTTAAAGGATTCAACTATCATCGTTGATGCCATTGCACCATCAAGATCAGGCCCCATTCCATCTGCCAGCATATAGATACCAAGACTATCATCTGTGTAAACAAGATCGTTGTTTTTTGTCGTATCTTTACCCTTTTGAGTTTTTGTAAACGAGAGTGGTCTCATGTTCTCCTCCCAATTCTATTTTGCATCCTTTTTGTTTTTTACGCTCATAAGGTTAAAAAAGTAAAGGGCTATAAAATTTATAGAGTCGATTAGCTCAAGTGATTTCAGGATTGGAATCATATCTTTTAGGGTTTTTTCCTTCCCTTTTATGGTCTCACAGACACCGCTTGCCCCCTCTCTTTTAAAGATGTTGCAAATTTTACTGCAGCAATCTACAGAAGGATCTATCGTAAATATCTTATCTTTTAGCATCAACATCGAATCCTTTATCTTTTTTGTATCGTATGAACTCAGCATTGCATCTATAATAACACGTACAGGGTCTATATTTATCTGAAGCGTTGGATTTTTTTTCTTTTCATCGGGTGTGAGTTTAAATGTACCATCTGTTAGATTCATTATCCTGGTTATCCTCCTTATCAGCTGTAGTTTTAATGCGCTGTTTAATTGTTGTTTTGTAATCAGGCCGTGGTTTACCAGATACTCTCCAAGTTCCATCTTCTCTTTGGTAATCTCTACAAGTGCCTTGTTGTAGGTAATTGCATTGATCCAGCCCTTTTCGTAGATTATCTGCCCAAGAAGGTACGGTTGACCGGTCGATAACACCTTGTATGGTATCCCTTCAAATATAGAAATACGGTATACATCTCCCTCACCCGAATCTCCAGCAGATTTAATCTGGAGGGTGCCTGTAAACTTTTTGTCATACATCCTTCCAAGAATATATGCTACCGGATAGTCTTTGAGGCTCAATTCCTCACCCTTTTGTCTCTTTTTCTGTGCAACTATCCTCTGCTGAGTGGCAGAATTTAAAAATTCAAGTACCCTATCAAATGCCTCAACCACCTCAAGGGCAGAGGAGTAGCGTTCACTTCGGTTACGTTTGAGGAGCTTAATCAGGATTTCCTGCAGGGGTTCGCAGATATTAATATTTTCCCTTATTGCCTCTACCGTTATGGGATCCTTTTTGATCTTCTCTAACAGAATATCTTTGATAGTAGTAGATGAATAGGGGAGTTCACCTGTTAACATCTGATATAGTATAATACCGATTGAATAGAGATCAGCCCTTTCATCCACCTCAAGACCAAGGGCCTGTTCGGGTGCAATATAGTTTGGAGTGCCAACAAAATAACCCTTTTTCATATCCTCTTTTGAGCCCTTTATAGTGGCTATTCCAAAGTCCATCACCTTTGCAAATTCCATCCCTGTTTCATCCCTTTTTACAATTATATTTTCTGGTTTCAGGTCCCTATGGATTATCCCCTGTTTGTGGGCGTGGTATATTCCGGTTAATACCTGTTTGATCAACCTGATAGCCCTTTTTTGTGAAAAAGGGCCCTTCTGTTTGATCAGCTTATCCAGGGTGATCCCCTCAACATATTCCATTACAATGTAGAGTGTTCCATCATCCTCCTGACCAAAATCTATAGTAGTGACTATATTTGGATGGGATAGTTTGCTGGCTGATTTTGCCTCTTTTTTAAATCTATTGATAGCTCTTTTATCGTTTTTGAATCTTTCTGAGAGGATCTTAATACAGACCACTTTGTCGAGATTTAGTTGTATTGCCTTGTAGACCTTCCCCATGCCGCCAACACCGATCCTCGAAATTATCCTGAACTTCTCGCCAGCGAGGAGTCTGCCAATGTTGGGGTCTTTTGATTTATCCTTGATCTCTTCCACCTTTTCCAATGGTAATATAGTTAGTTTATTATTGCAAGACTCAGAATTGTTTATCCCTTTTGATTGTAACCATCATAGAAGACTCTGTGGGTTTATCTCTAGTAAGATTCTGCAATTAAATCTAAACCTCTTTAATCTACTAAAGACTCTAAGTATGGGGGAGTACTTCCTTGACTTTAAGAGTACAAGGTATCTATAGTTACCCCTTATTCTGTTAAAGGGTGCTGGACAACCTCCAAGTATGTTTAAATCATCCTGTTTTTCAGAAATGAGCAGGTCTTTGATATATTGTGCCTCAGATTTGGCAATTTCCATTTTGGGATGTTCGAACCATACAACTCCAAGCTTCATAAAGGGTGGATAACCAAAATTTTTACGGCTCGCAAGCTCCCTTCTATAAAATCCTTCGTAATCCTCCGCAACTGCTGTTCTTATTACCCAGTTTTCCGGTCTTGTTGTCTGGAGTATCATGGTTGCTTTGTCTTTTGACCGCATCAACCGTCCTTTAATCTGAATCAATGTTTGAAATAGTCTCTCTGAAGCCCTGAAATCAGGTAGATCAAGTCCCTGATCGGCATCGAGTACACCAATACATCCTACATTAGGGAAGTCATGCCCCTTTGTGATCATCTTTGTCCCTACAAGGATATCAATCCTGCCTTTATCAAATCTATCAAGGATATCTATCAGATTCTTCCTGCTACTTATGGCATCACTATCCATCCTTGCAATCCTATTTTCAGGGAATATGTCTGCAAGGTCCTGCTCTATCTTTTGTGTTCCCTCCCCATAGAGATGAAAGTCTTTGCCACCACAAAAAGGACAACTTATTTCAAGATGAACAGTTCTGCCACAGAAGTGACACCTAAGGGTGTTTGTTGCAAGATGGAAACTCATAGATACACCACAGTCCTGACATTCAACTGGATTTCCACAGCTGTGGCAAACCATAACCTTTGAAAAGGCGCGTCTGTTTAAAAGGAGCATAACCTGCATGCCTCTTTGGATGGTTTTTTTGATGTTATAGACAAGGGGATCTGTAAGTAAGGGGTTAAAATCTGTCCAGCTATCGCTGGAATGTTCTTTTAAATCGACTATCTTGACTTTTGGATTGCTCTTAAGGGCCGGCCTCTCTTTTAGTGTTATCCGGTTTAACTTTCCTTCAATGGCATTATAATACATCTCCAGTGAGGGTGTGCCTGAACCAAGGATAACCTTTATTTCTTCATGCCTTGCACGCATGAGTGCTATCTCTCTTGCGTTATAAAAGGGTGGATTTTCATTCTTATGTGAATCGTCATGTTCTTCATCTATGATGATAAGACCTATTTCTTTCATGGGTAGAAACACACTTGAACGGGCACCAACCACCACCTTTAATTCACCCTTTATCACCCTCCTGAAGCAGTTCAATCGGTCCACCTCAGAAAGCTCTGAGTGGTAAAGTCCAACCTCAATACCTTTCAAAAAAGACCTTAGCTTTGTAATGACCTGTGGAGTAAGCCCTATCTCTGGCAGGACATATATAGCACCTTTTCCTTTTTCAACAGCATGTTTTATCAGTCTGAGATAGATCTCTGTCTTTCCTGAACCTGTGAGTCCCCACAAAAGAAAACTACTGCCCTTTTTTGATTTTTTTACAGTATCGATTGTCTCTCTTTGTTCTTCATTCAACTCTATCTCTCTATATGTCCCTACACCTTCAAAATCGGATTCAATATCCCTGAAAGAGAGGGTAAAGAGATTAGGATATCTCTTTAACAGTCTGTTAACGGAGTCTCCAAACTCCTTCAAAAGGATCCTTTTTGGTATTGGACCTTCAGTTATAATTCTTTCAAGGACCTTTTCTTGATTTTTACCTAACTTTCCGGCACTAAAGACCTCCCTGGCAGCTCCAACATCAACAAGCTCTATCCACTCTTCTCGTCCCCTTTTTCGAATGTCAAAGGGATCTTTAGCCGTCCACTCTACATAACCCTCCTTTATTGCACGCCTCAGCCTATGATAGCTTATCTTTTTTTTTGTAAGAAAAGAGAGCCTTTTTGGACCACTCTTTAAAAGATTATATAGCTTGCAATCATATTCTTTAAGCCCCTTTTTTTCTGTCAAGCTGAGTTTTCTTTTAATCCAGTTTCTTAAAAGAGATGGCAACAGTGTCCTGACAAGCCCGCCTGGCTCAACACTATAGAATGATGCAGCTGCCATTATAAATTTGAGGTATCCATTCGAAAGGATCAGATCATCTTCGAGTACAGCTACGATCGGTTTATACACAATATCCTTTTTGTCTTCTTTTGCGTAGTCAATCGCGATCCCCACCTCCATTCTATTCCTGATAGGGACAAAAACTATACTGCCAGGACCAGCAGTACCTATCAATTCATCAGGTATTTTGTAGGTCAATAGCCTCTGGTCAGGTATTGCAACTGCAACGTCAATTAATCTGTAATCCGGGACTTTCAATTTAGATCACCTTCTGGTATGCTTACAGGTTAAATTATGGAGACTATTTTTGCAATATCTGCCTTTATGTTTGGAAGCATTGTGGGTAGCTTTCTCAATGTATGTATCTACAGGATACCTCGCAATCTTTCAATAATAAAACCCAGGTCTTTTTGTCCTAACTGTAAAAAAACCATACCCTTTTATTTAAATATACCAATTCTTGGATATTTCATTAC
>CAYSBA010000021.1:0-10252 GCA_964429075.1 uncultured bacterium | reverse complement strand
AAGTACTCCTATGGTCCTGTTTGGAATCATCCTTGACTTTGGTTTTATGTAGATAAGATCGGGTACCTGTCTGCTTAGTGCCTGAAAGACTCCATCTTTTTCAAGATAGTCCTCATCCATCAAAATAGCAACAGATGGTTTAAACAAAAAGGTATTTTCACTCTCAACGGAATTAGCAGAAAAAACTAATATAGAGGTAACAACAACAAACAAAAAAACTACTTTTCCAGCGCCTCGTCCAGCTTTTTGTTCCACATAACCCACTCGTTTTCCTTCTCATCCTCTGCCTTAAACTCTCTGGGGGGTTCAAGCTCACCTTTTGCAGTTACTCTCACCTCCTGCATAGCCTTAAGGACAATCTCTTCCCATTTCTTCTTTGATATTTCCTGAGGACCGGGGACCTGCACCCTTTTGCCCTTTCTATGTTTCTTTGCATAGATTGGCATAACGGCAACTGCAACGGCCCCACTGTAGACCCTTACTACAGTTGATTCATCCTTTTCCACATTCAGCCTGAAGGTTGTGCCTCTAACGCCTGCGACTGCATTTTTGGTCTTTACCTTGAAAGAGGAGTCTTTTGACATAAGTTTTTTTACCTTTGTCCAGGCCTTGCCGAGTAGGAGCCTGAAGGAAAATTTCTTCTTTTTCTTCTTTTTTGAAACCATTATATTCTCGAGTACGAGCTTGCTCTCTGAAGAAAGTCTTATAACACTCCCATCAGGCAGTGTAATTTCAATCCTTGAATCTTTCGCAGTCTTTACTACCTCACTCCTTCTCAATTTACTACCGACTTTGATAGCATGCCATGGACCCTTCACACTCCCTGCAGCAAAGGCCTTTCCCTCAAGACGGGTTACCCTGGCATACTGACCTGCAAATGCTGTTGCACTAATAAATAGAATGGTTATACAGAATATCCACCCTTTTATACTTTTTGAGAAAAACATAACTGCCTCCCGAGAGTGTTTACTTAGAGATTGTGATGGCAAGGGTATCCTGAGTTACTTCATCTATCTTAACCTTGTAGCCACCAAGACCCTTGCTTGAAAGCTCTGTAGCAAGATCCCTTGTTGAACCCTTAAGCTCAACCTGCAACCTTGCTACACCATTTTTCATGCTCCTTTCTACCACATCCGCGACACCCCTTATCTGGTTTACAAGGGCATTTTTTAGCTTTGACAGATAGGCATACTTCCTTATCCCCTTTATAACCAGTACAACCTTATTGACACCGCTTGTTTGGGCCTGCCATGCATCGAGAATCTTTTTCATAAGATCTTCTGATAACTTTTTAGCTGCCTTTTCAAGGGCCTTAGTACCTGCTGTTGCTGGATCTATGTGTATAAAGGCACCGTGTGCATTTGAGGTTGCAATAATATCACCATTATCTACCTTTAACACCCTTACAGATATATTTGCCTGTCCACTGTGCATCTGGGTTCCTGCCACAACACCCGCATCATTTGCAACAGCCTTCCCCACAATCACAACCTCTGCATCGGTCTGATCGGCAATCTTTTTGGCCTGACTGTTATCTATATTCGCCACAGCGTTTGTAACCTGAATTCTCCGATCTACCATATGAAAACCTTTCTTTGAGAAGTAGTCTATAATGGTGTTTTCAGTAATGTTGACGTCGAGGGTATTGCCCCCGCTGCACCACCAGCAGACGAAGCCCTCTTGACCCACATTCTTCTCAGCAATCATTACAAGTACCCTTGGCTTTTCCATCCGTCTCAATAGAATCTTGATTGCCTCTATATCTCCTTCAAGCTTTTTGGTGGAGACTACTGCCTTTATCTTAACGGTGACAGCCTTACCATCATCAGAGGTCTCAAGTATCTTATAATGTTTTACATAGCCCTTTGCATGACTGTATATCTTATCACTTAATACTTCGTAATTCTGGACCATTGTTTCTGATGAGACAAAGGTTCCAACTGCCTGCTCTACAGCATTTCTTAAAGCAGCCTCAACTGCCTTATCCTTTGCCTGAATCTTATCACCGTTGTAGATTGCAGCTTCACCTGTAACTACGACCTCAACCTCATTCTTATCTTTTGCAAACCCACTATTCCAGAAAATAAAACCTGCAACAAATATTAAAAAAGATATCAAAAATCTTTTTCTCATCTTAATCTCCATCATGAATTACAAAAAAACTATTTTATTACAATAAGGACCCTTCCCTCTTTCAGGAATGAATCATCAACCTTGCCACTAAGGATATCCTCTACTTCCTTCTTATCTATAACGATATCGGATGTGCCTTTCTTGGACTTGGCCTTCACTACCAGAGGATGATCTCCAACTCGTTTATCTTTTTTTGCAAGCTCAAGGTCTGCTACATATCCTACAAGACCCTGCTTTTTGAAGACATCTTTATCAATCACGTCAATTCCGTATATCTTTTTTTCACCGGCAAGTATTGTTGGTGAAAGGGCAGGTTCAAAACCAACCGATCTTGCATCTACTATCAACCCTGTGTAGAGCTTCTTTAGCTTTTTGTTGGCCTTTTTCTCTCTTTTTTTATCATTTTTAGTTGCCCTGTCTGGGAAAAAGACCTTCAATAAATCACCTGTAAGCGGTAGTTCCACTACCACATCAACTCCCCCGTCTGAAAAATACTTTGTATCAACCACCTTAAACCCTCTGACTATACCTTCAACCTTTGCCCTTATGGTGTTGTCCTTCTCCATCTCATCGGCGATCGTCTTTGTGGAGTCGATCCTGACCCCCTTGATTGTCTCAAGGAGGTTCCTTAGGGCATCCAATTTTGCAGCCCTCTCTGCCCCGATCCTCGCGACGGCCACATTATCTGCCTTAAGATTTGGTGCACCCGTTCCGGTTACAACAATAACCTTCTTTGTCCAGTTGATCTGGCCGTGCTTTACCTTTTTGATGACGTCCTCCTCTGCACCCGCAGATAAAACATAACCCAGTGTGCCCAGCACCAGGATTGTCGCAAGGAGCTTCTTCATAATGTACTCCATAAAAAATTAAACGCATCTATAGTCCTATTTTATTCAATCCAATTTTTTTGTCAAATCAAATCATCAAATGCAACAACAACGTCAGAATCATCATTTTCTTGAATTTTTTTAATTTATATGCTTAATCATCCCTATGGTAGAAAGAAATAAAAGTTACAGTGGAAGGACCAAATTCATCTTTATAACCGGCGGTGTTCTCTCTTCTCTTGGAAAGGGTATTGCGGCAGCATCCATTGGGACACTGCTTGAAAACCGAGGACTCAAAGTCACTTTTATTAAGCTCGATCCTTACATAAATGTAGATCCCGGTACCATGAATCCCTTTCAACACGGCGAGGTGTATGTGACAGATGATGGTGCTGAGACCGATCTGGACCTCGGACACTACGAACGTTTTACAACAGCAAAGATGTCGAGAAACAACAACTATACCACCGGACAGATATACTACTCAGTCATTCAAAAGGAGAGAAGGGGAGACTATCTGGGAGCAACCGTACAGGTTATTCCACACATCACAGACGAAATAAAGGAAAAGATAGTTAAACTGTCAGAAGAGGATGTCGATATTGTAATTGCAGAGATTGGCGGTACTGTTGGTGATATCGAAAGTCTACCCTTTTTAGAGGCCATAAGGCAACTGAGATATGAACTTGGAAGGCAAAACACCCTCTATATCCATGTTACTCTTGTACCATATATTAAGAGTGCAAAGGAGCTAAAAACAAAACCCACACAGCACAGTGTCAAGGTCTTAAGAGAGATAGGAATACAGCCAGATATACTTCTTTGCAGAACAGACCGATATCTCAATAGATCGATAAAAGAAAAAATTGCCCTTTTTTGCAATGTAGATCCATCTTGTGTATTTACAGCAAAAGATGTGGATATCATCTATGAGGTACCCCTTGTCTTCAGAAGTGAGGGGGTTGACGATAAGATAGCGCAACTCCTTAATATATGGTCAAGACGATCCGATCTTGAAAGATGGCAAGAACTTGTACTTACCATGAAAAATGCCACAAAAGAGGTATCGATTGCAGTTGTGGGTAAATATGTCTCTCTTGTCGAATCCTATAAGAGTCTTAATGAAGCACTCATACATGGTGGTGCTGCCAACAATGCTAAGGTAAATCTACTCTATGTTGACTCTGAACAGCTCTCATCGTCCAACAGATCCGACAGAAAAAGGGCATGGGAGGTCCTAAAGCAGGCTGATGGTGTTCTGGTACCCGGAGGCTTTGGACAGCGTGGGACAGAAGGGAAGATAGAGGCAATAAGATATGCAAGGGAATCAAAAATACCCTTTTTTGGTATATGCCTTGGCATGCAGCTTGCTGTAGTTGAGTTTGCAAGAAATGTGTGTAATCTAAAGGGTGCAAATTCAACAGAATTCGATAGGGACACAGAATATCCTGTTATCTCGTTGATGGAAGAACAGAAAAAGATAAAGAATTTAGGTGCAACAATGAGGCTTGGGGCATACCAATGCAGATTAAAAGGTGACACACTTGTTAGAAATATCTATGGAAAAGATACAATTTATGAAAGGCATCGTCACAGGTATGAATTTACTTTCGAATACAAAGAACTTTTCGAAAACCATGGCCTTGTGATAAGTGGCTATCATCCTGAAAGCAATCTCGTGGAGATTGTTGAGTTTCCAGAACATCCCTGGTTTGTTGGGTGTCAGTTCCATCCAGAATGGAAATCTAGACCACTCGATCCCCACCCACTCTTTGTAGATTTTATAAAGGCATCACTGACAAAAAGAGAAGAAAAGGAGCAAAATGACACAAACTCTTTACCATGAAATCTCTAACTCTCCACTATTTATTATTGCAGGTCCATGTGTTATTGAAAATGAAATTATCCTAATGGAGGTAGCAGAGGTCCTGACTGATATTAAAAAAGATTTTGCTATACCTGTAATATTTAAATCCTCCTTCGACAAGGCAAACCGTACTTCAATAAAATCCTTCAGAGGTCCCGGGCTCAAAAAAGGCATAAAAATACTTCAAAAGATCAAAGAGGATTTTCAACTGCCCATCCTTACCGACATCCACGAAAGCTGGCAGGCAAGTGAGGTATCTGAAGTTGCAGATATAATTCAAATTCCTGCCTTTCTAAGCAGACAGACCGACCTTTTGGTTTCTGCATCAAAAACAGGCCGTATTATAAATATAAAAAAGGGACAATTTATGTCACCTGAAGACATGAAATATGCATCAGAAAAGGTGGCATCAACCGGAAATACCAACATTCTCCTTACAGAGAGGGGGACAACATTTGGATACAGAGACTTGGTTGTTGACATGAGAGGTATTGCAATAATGAATAGATTTTCCTATCCGGTAGTAATTGACGCCACTCATAGCATTCAACGTCCCTCTGCAGGTGAAGGTAGATCCTCTGGTAACCCTGAATACATAGAGACAATTGCCATCTCAGCCCTCGCTGCTGGTGCTAAAGGACTCTTTCTTGAAGTCCACCCAAGGCCCAACGAGGCACTCTCTGACAGCGCCAACTCACTTGAGCTGAAAAGACTAAAAAATCTCATAGATAAGGCATTAAAACTAAAAATATTTATGATGGAGTTAGATCATGCTGGTAATTCCACCGGACATTAAAAGGCTTGCTTCAAAGATAGAACTACTCGCAATGGATGTAGATGGTGTCCTTACAGATGGCAGGGTCTACTACGGTGATAATGGTGTAAACCTAATGTCCTTCTCTATAAAGGATGGTATGGGCCTTTATCTCTGCAAATTTGCAGGTATAAAGACAGCATTCATAACAGGCAGGGTCACAAAGATTGTCGAAGAGAGAGCCAAAGAGCTCGGTGTAGACTGGATCAGATCTGGCAGACTAAACAAGAAAAAGGCACTCCTTGAGCTTATGAATCTTGGTGGTTTTACGAGAGAAAAGGTTTGCTACATAGGTGATGATGTAATTGATGTGGGTGCAATAGAACTTGCAGGTTTTGGTGTGGCAATCTCTAACTCACCAATGGTTGTAAAGGACGTGGCAGATTATATAACCAACAACTATGGCGGGCGCGGTGCAGTTAGAGAGGTCTGTGATATAATCCTTCTTTCAAAGGGTATTAATGTAATCGAGATGTTAGATCTGATATATCAACAGGTCGACTGAGTATCCACTAATTACTACATCCACAATCTCTCATACCCACAATCTGATCCACCACTTCAACACTCTGTTCTGGAAGACTTATTGTCATAACCTTCCAGAGCTGTTTGTGTGTAAGTGTCCTTGTGATCACCTTCTGTAACTGATCGTAAAAATACAACTTGACGGTTGCATTTGCAGGCCCCATTCCTTTGTCGTTGTAATAATGAACCATGACGGTGTATTCACCGCTGTATGGAGATGTGTTAAGGTTCATATTTTCAGGACCAAAACCGTCTGTGTCATCCCTGTCAAGGAAGGGATCATCTGCATATTCTCCAGAGAGTCCCCAATCTGGATGTTTGTTACAGTAATAGCAATCACTTCCACCCATCAAATCACAGAACTTACCACCTGGTGAGACAAAATGAAGATCCATGTCTGTATTGTCTTTATCCCAGACAAGCTCAAGATGGATCAGACCAACATCTGAAGGATAACATACAAGGGTAATCGGAACATCTAAGGTTGACTCATCAGGATCGTTTGATTTTATTTCAAGATTTGCAGTTACTGTCTTTGGCAGGGCACAGTGAGTTGTAACAGTTACTGTCCTTGTAACAGATGGATCCTGCGGTATTGTCATATCCTGTGGATCCAGTCCGTCTGTCGAAAGCTCGCCTGCACCAACAATCTCTATAGACTGGATAATTAGAGGTTGCCCACCAAGATTTCTGATTATGAAATCTGCAGATTTGTCTTCTCCCCTTATTACCACACCAAAATTGTATTCATCTGGTGTAACATGTATGTCTGGTTCATCAGGTGGCACACCCTTACAACCGAGAAGGTTGTAGATTAACTCCCCATTGACCGGATCGTTGGACAATATCTTTAAACTCGCCTCATCACAACCCTGATCACCGACACCATCATATCTCAATACAACCTCTGTCTGGCTCTGATAGGGATCATTTTGATCGTACGGTGGGATTGTAAAGGGTGTCCCCGGAGCATCTATAATAGAAAAATGCGATTCTGTATCATCTTCAATAGAAAGTGAGTCAACACTCAATTCACCATTACAACCATTTTTTACAAGGATTGTAACATCTTCTGGCTGATTTGGCTCTGTGTAACCAAAAAAAGTTCCTCCAGATGGCTCAAGCTGTATACATGGTGATGTACCTTCACCCATGAGGGAAAGATGAGCAACTCCTGCTGAAGGGTCTGTAGCTTTAAACTCTATTGAACCGTTATAGTTTATGTTCTGTATTGGTTTAAAGGTTACCACAACCTCATATCGTCCACCAGGCTCAATTGTATCACCCCGCTTTATTGAACTGGACATACTAAAAACACTAATACCGCTTGTGATCTCAGCAAAATCTAAGACATAGACCTGACTGCCCGAATTGACAATTTCAGTTGTTAAACTCTTCTCTTCACCAACCTTTACCTGTCCAAAATCGAGTACCCAGGGTTCAAAATGAAGATCAGGTAACACACCTTCACCTGTCATAGGTATTTCTACAGTTCCATTTTCCGGATTATTAGCATCACTTTGAATAAGTAGTGTACCATTATATGTAACGGTGTCTACAGGAGAAAAGAAGACCTTTATCTGTCTCTTTTTACCGGGTTTCAATGTGTTAAAACTATCCACACCTTCAGTTACCTTTTCAATAAGAAAGACCCCATCTGGTGCATCTGTCTTCAATTCTATCTCACCAAGCTCTACATCCCTGCCACCTTCGGTTGTTACTGTTATTGTTAACTCTTTTGTTTGAAATATCTCTACCTTGCCAAAATCAATCTCAGAAGGATCGGCCAACAGAGTTGACTTTACATCTGTAACATCCTGTTCACACGAACAACCATTAATCAATAATGCAAAAAGCATAAAGAATAACTTAAAAAAAACATATCTATTTTTCATTCATTGCTCCCTGGAAAATTTGATAGACCATTATTATAGATTTTATCACACAATAACTTAACTGTCATCCACCATCTGGCCTATCTTCCATTGTTGCATCAATTACTCTCAGCTCTACTATGAGGGTCTCTCTAAATTCTGATACCTTTGGGGTGACAATCAGCTTCCCTCTCCTTGAAACAATCAGCCCTTCTGCCCACTCAGGTGCATTGAACCAGCACAACCTTAGGTTGCCAAAAGACCTGTCAGTATTTAGAAAAAGATGTTCCCCCTTTTTTCTGTAGCTATCGATATGAGAGGTCTCCAGAACAAAAAGTGGGGGCCTATTACCAAAACCAAAGGGTGAAAGGGCATTCAAAAAGCGTATTGTGTTGTTATTATTAAGGGCATGTGGTAACCATCCATCTACAAGAATCACTCTTTTTTTATGAATATCTATATATCCCTTGGCAATCTTATTAATTCGATCTTTAAAGCTTTCAAATCTATCACGTCTAATGGTAATCCCTGCAGCAAGCTTATGACCACCAAAGCCTTCAAGCAGATCTGATGCCCCCTTCAGGATCTCATAAATAGATATGCCATCTATGCTTCTTGCTGAACCCTTACCTATGCCATCCTCCCTGAATGCCACAACAATTGCCGGCCGCTTATATCTTTCAACGAGCCTTCCTGCCACAATACCCACAACCCCTTCATGCCACCCATAATCCCCAAACACAAGGATTTCAGGGAGCCTTCCCATCCTCGATATCTCAAGGTCAATCAACTCAATAACCTTCCGTTGAAATCGCTCTCTTTTGCTGTTTAGATGTTCAAGCTCTTCTGAAAATTCCTTTATCCTATTTAAGTCGTTTGTTGTAAGAAGTTCAACAGCTATGGATGCATTACTCATCCTCCCTGTTGCATTCAACCTCGGTGCTATATAGTATGCAATATCCTCTTCGGTAAGTTTATAGTTTCTTCCGAGCCCTGCATTCTCAAGGATTTCATAAACAAAATCCCTTCTTTTTTTATTCAGTATGTCCAGACCAAGCTTTACCATTAATCTGTTTATTCCCTGAAGAGGGACCATATCTGCAATTGTGGCAATGGCAACAAGATCGAGTAATTCTTTCAGATTTGGCAATTTTTTTGTTTTAAGATTGGCAAGTCTTCGTTTTAATGTCAGTAGAAAAAGAAATACAAGCCCACAGCTACAAAAACTCCCACCAAGATCAAACAGGTTTGGATTTATAACAGTCACTCCATGGGTAGAATAGTTACTCATTGGCATATGGTGGTCTAACACAACTACATCAAGGTCCCTGAAAGAACTTGATATCTCTTGTGTATCATTAGTACCTGAGTCTACAACAAAACAGATATCTATGCCACTTTCTACCAGATCGTCTAAAAGTTCCTTTTTGAAACCATAACCATGTTTAAAACGGTCTGGAATCCTGTATTCCACCTCAAGCCCCATCCCCCTGAAAAATCTTATAAAAAGCGCAACAGAACATATCCCATCGGCATCGTAATCACCGAGTATCCCGATTTTTCCACCCTCTAAAATAGAGGGCAATACCTGATCTGCTGCATGTTCAAAAGGAGATCCATTTGTTATTTCTGATAGAGCTTTAAGTTTTAATCTGAAGAAGTCTTTGATCTCATCGAATGATTCAAGACCACGATTGATAAAAAATGCTGCAAGCCATTCTGGTAGTGAAGCATCCCTGGCAAGTCTCTTTACCCTCTGTGGGTCTGGAAATTTAAAGACCAGCCGTTCTATCATCTACCCTTTTTTTCAGCTCTCTGGTGTATAGCATAAAAGATAGGACTTGCTATGTATATTGAAGAATAGGTACCAACAACAATCCCAACAATCATTGTAAAGGCAAACACCCTGACAACAGGACTGCCAAAGATATAAAGGGCAAGTACAGCAATCAAGGTGGTTAAAGATGTAAGGATTGTACGTGATAGGGTCTCGTTTATGCTGGTATTTATAATCTTTTCAAGGTTCATCCGCGGGAAACGGATTATATTCTCCCTTATCCTATCAAATACAACAATAGTATCGTTCAGAGAGTATCCAACAATCGTGAGCAATGCAGCTATGGTGGTTAAAGAAAACTCCTGCCTTGTCAAACATAGTATACCTGTTGTTATTATTACATCATGAAAGAGTGCTATCACTGCACCAGGTGAA
>CAYSBA010000020.1:0-10337 GCA_964429075.1 uncultured bacterium | reverse complement strand
TTCTTCACTGCTTGGTATTTTTGGTTCATATCTCCTCAACATACCATCAGGACCCGCAATTATTGTTGTACTTTCAATCTTTCTTGCACTCTCGTTTGTACTGGCAGGTATTATACCAAATAGGATTTAAGCTTAACTGCTAAATATATTTTATCATCATTTCTTGTAGGTAGCATTATACTGTGCTATTTGTGATCTATGAATAGATCCTTAAGATATTATATTTTTCTTTTGTTACTGATATCTGTGTTTGTTGTTATGACAATTTATGGATGTAAAAGACAAAGAGATGAAGCCAAAAAACCATCCAGTGTAGTTGATTATGTAAATCCCCTGATGGGAACCGGTGGTCTTGGTTTTGGTGTTGGTAGTGTTCTGCCCGGACCCCTTGTGCCATTTGGTATGGTAAAGCTGGGCCCAGATACATCACAGAATGGTGGGGCTCCTGGTTTTTCCCACTGTGGTGGTTACTGGTATAAGGACGATGAGATCAGAGGGTATTCCATAAACCACTTAAGTGGGACCGGAGTTCCTGATTATGGCAACTTGAGAGTAAGTGCACTTACAACGTTGCCTGAGAAAAATCCACTAAACAATTCATCCCATACAACTACCTTTGAACATAAAAATGAAGTTGCCCAGGTTGGCTATTACAGGGTTCTGCAGGACAATCAAATAGAGGTAGAACTTGCTGCAACAGCACATTGTGGGATTGAAAGGTTTACAAATAAGAAAAAGGGAAACCTTTATATACTTCTTGATGTAAGTTCTTCTGTGCATCCTGATGATGTTGTCGATACTTACGTGGATATATTCAAAGGCTCTCTTTCAGGATGGCTCAAACATAAAGGACCAATGACCGACTCAGGCTATACACTCTATTTTTTTGTTGACTTTGATAGAAAACCGGTGGATCTTTCAGCAATAGAAGACAACAAATATGTAGAAAAGAAACATGTAGAAGGAGACAAGACTGGAGTTATTGCAAGATTTGATAATGGGAGTGTAACTGAAAAGATCTGTATTTCGTATATCGATTTAAATCATGCGAAAAGGCACTATCAGAGTGAAATTGAAGATAAAGAGATTGAGGATATTTTAGAGTCCACAAAGAGCAGGTGGGAAACTCTTTTATCACGTATAGATATCGACTCAGATGAATCAACAAAGTCAATGTTTTATACCTCTCTTTACAGAGCACTATCAATGCCAACAGATATTACAGAATCCGGTGATGAGTATATGGGTTTTGATGGAAGAGTACACAATATTGCTGGTCATCACTTTTACACAGATATGTCACTGTGGGACACCTTCAGGACCCTTCATCCCCTGTATGTAATTTTATATCCAGAATTTCAGCTTGATATGATCATATCACTTATCAGAATGGCAGAGCAGACCGGTGAATTACCAAAATGGCCTGCTGCCCTTGGAGACTCAGGGAGTATGGTTGGTACAAGTGCCGATATAGTCATTGCAGATTCATACATAAAGGGTATCAAAGACTTTGATGCAAAAGAGGCCCTTAAGTTTATGATCAAAACAGCCAATGATGAGCATGGTAAAAGAGCAGAAGGTGTAGTCTGTAATCAATTCGGTTACTGTCCCTCTGACCTTATGGATGGATCGGTCTCAAAGACCCTTGAATTTGAGTATGACGATTTTGCAATTGCAACCCTTGCAGATGCCACAGGAGATTATGAAACAGCCTCTGAATTTCAAAAAAGGACAGAAAACTACAAAAATCTATGGGATAAAGAGACAGCTTTTCTAAGACCGAAGAAGTCTGATGGTAGCTGGGTCGATCCATTCGATCCTATCCAGTTTAGCAAACACTATGTGGAGGGTGATGCATGGCAGTATACATTCTATGTCCCCTATGATCCAGATGGATTGATAGAACTTTTTGGCACAAAGGATATATTTGTTGATAAGCTAGTTACTTTTTTTGAAAATTCAGATCTTGTCCAGAAAGAGGGTGTTGATGATGAAGATTACATGCCCGATCCATATTACTGGCATGGTAATGAACCTGATCTCCATAGTGCCTTTTTATTTGCATATGCAGGACGATGTGATCTTACTTCTTTTTGGACAAAAAAGATCATAGAAGAAAAATATGCACCAACTCCAGACGGACTTTCAGGGAATGATGATGGAGGTACCCTTTCTTCCTGGCTGGTCTTTGCGATATCAGGACTATACCCGATTGCAGCAACAAAAGACTATATAATCGTGGAACCAGTAGCAAGAAGAGTTGTTTTCCACCTGAAAGACCATGATCTTATAATCACAAAAGTTGTTGATGAAAATATTGATATACCTTCCATTGAGGTAGATGGGAAGAGTCTCGATGGATGTATTATTGATCATGATAGCTTAATTGAAGCAGGGCGTATTACGTACTTAAGCCCAAAGTAGATCAAGGGCCAATGCAGGCCCTGATATTCAAATTATTCACATTGGGATTCGGGCACCCTTTTGTTTGACCTTGGGTGTTAAAAGGTTTAACATATATATATGATAGCTGGTAAAAAAAATATCTATCTAATTTTGTTTATCCTGCCACTTTTTACTGGCTGTTTTAATTCTGATAATATAAACACAAATAAAAAAGCTAAACATACTTTTACTGAAAGTTCTAAATCATTCTATACAATAAAAAAAGGTACACTGTTAGCAGCCCTCCCCAACAGCGCAACAACAATGTTTATATACAGAGGTAATAAAAGAGGATTCGACTATGAACTTCTAAGACACTTTACGAAGAATAGAAGGCTAAAATTAAAGATTATTATTGTCAACAATAGAAAAAGGGCAATACAGCTTTTGAAAGAAAAAAAGGTTGATATTGTTGCCGGTATAGCCACAATAAATAGTCCACTTGCCAATGGTCTTTTAAAAAGTATCACAATAAACGAGACAGATGCGGTTATGGTCTCACGAGACTGTAATAATTCCTTTTTCTTCTTTTTTGACCTTGATACCATCTATGGTTACTATCTTGCAGAATATGCAAGGCAGACATATGGTATTGGGATCTCTGTTGCTGCTGGATATCCCTCCACAGACGAGATTCTACTTGAGATAAAGAATGGCAGGTTTGATGCTGCATCTGTGGAGGAGGATGTGTTTCTTTTGAATAGGCGCATATATCCTCAGATAGAGGTCTGTGCCCATATCGGCAAGATAAAGCGAGTATGGTTGTTTTCAAAGGGTGCAATAAGATTAAAAAAAGAAGTGGATGAATTTATCAGGAAATCACACAAAGATGGTCTAATAAGGATACTATACAACAGGTACTATCGTGATGAAAAGAGATATGTAACAAGAAACTATGGCAGAAAGTTCGGTATGAAATCGGGTAAGATATCTCCCTACGATAGTTTATTTAAAAGGGTTGCAAGAGGCTACGGTATAGACTGGCTTCTGATTGCAGCACTTGCCTATCATGAATCAGGATTTAATCCAAAAGTTGAGTCCTCAAAGGGCGCAAAGGGACTATTACAGCTTATGGATACAACATTAAATAGATTCGCCCCCAATCTAAAAGATCCTGTGTTAAAAAATGTAGTTGCAGGTGTTGCATACCTTAAATATCTTATACATCTTTATAAAAATACACGTGACCCTCTAAGCTTTGCCCTTGCAGCATTCAATGCAGGGCCCGGACATATAAACGATGCTCGAGCCCTCTGTTATATTATGGGCAGGGATACAACCGATTGGACAGGTTGTGTAAGAGATGCTATAAAGAAGTTTAATCTCTACAGATATTACTCAGCCTTTTCGCTCGGTTATTTTGATGGAATGAGTGTTTTAGAATATGTTGATTCTATTATGGAGACCTATAAGATCTACAGGATTCAGATAAAAAAAAGGGGTCTGGATGACCTGGTTACAAGAGATTGACATATCCTCTCACAAAAAGATAGCATTTGTAGCTAGTGGTGGTGCTGCCAAGGCCGCCTTCTATCACATAGGAGTTGCTCAGGCACTCAAAGACTTTGGGATCTATGTTTTACCAAAGGATTGTGTCCCACCAGGAGGGATTGGTGTTGATGTAATTGTAGGTAACAGTGCCGGTTCAATAATAGGAGCCCTCTTTGCAAATGGTTTCGACCCTCAAACTGTCCTTCAGGTAATCAAAAAGCGAAGCCTTTTGGGGACCCTTTTCAGAAGCGCCATCTTTAAGTCAAATGGAACAAGGGGAATAAGTTATCTCGATATATTTAGATTTGAGATACCGACATTAAAAGAACTAACAGAATATACCAAAAACATCCTCAAGCTACCATTTATAAAGCAAAAGTATCGTGGAAGTATCGGAATTGAGACCCTTCTAAGAGAACTCTTTTCAATCCTTGCCCTCCCAACCACCAAGGGAATAGAACGCTATCTCAGAGAGACCTTACCAATAAATGATTTTACAGAATTATACGAAAAGAGGGGTATTGATCTTTTTATAACAGCTACAGAGGTAAACAATCCAAGAAAGGCCATCATGGGTAGAGTACCCGGAGGACCTACTAAAAATCCCAAGCAGGATTACTACCTATCTGGTGTATCTATTTCTGAGGCCGTTGCTGCATCTTCAGCCCTCCCACCATTCTACAAGCCCTACTGGATAAACGGCATAGCCTATTATGATGGTGAGATCAAAAGAGCACTATCCATACCTGTTGCATTTGATAGAAATGCCGATCTTATTATAGTCAGTCACACCTTTGAGCCCTACATAGCTGATCCTTCAATTGGTAGTCTGACAAATTATGGTATGTATACCATTATTGAACAGGCTGTATATACAACATTAGAACAAAAGATTTATTCCTTCAGACACAATAGGGTTCTTTTACAGAAACTCTATAACTATCTTATCTCAGACGAGTTTTTCATGAAATTAACAAAAGGGAAACCTCCAGGCAAGGAGTTTAAGAGACGTTTTAAAGAGAACCTTGAAGAGATCATGGAACTCTTATTTGACTTTTTGCCCAACAGGAGGATGATATTTATCCCATCACACAACGATCTGTTTTTTAAAGATCACTTTAATATTTTTACACACACTGCCTTTCAGATTGTGCAGATGGGCTATCATAGAGCTGCAAGTATCCTTGAGAATCACTATGGCCTTGAGAGAAGAAGCTGTACAATTGGGAGGCTCTTTCAATATGAACGAAAAAGAAAAAAGAGTGAAAAGGAGGAACTACAACTTTTATGAAGGTGTTAAGATTTTATAAATATCATGGCCTTGGCAATGATTTTCTGATCTTTAATGGATCTGGCAGGTACTTGCCAGACAGAAATACTATAACATACCTGTGTGATAGACATTTTGGTGTAGGAGCAGATGGAATTATACTTGCCGAAAAGAGCAATGTAGCAGATGCAAGGATGATAATATTCAACAAAGATGGGACAAGGCCAGAGATGTGTGGAAATGGAATCCGGTGTCTTGTGGCCCATCTAATAAGATCTGGAATTTCCAAAAATCCACTGAGTATTGAGACAGATGCCGGGATTAAGGAGTGCAATTGGTACAGAGATATAGATCAAAAGATAAGGGTCCAGGTAGATATGGGAACGATTGAAGAGGGTCCTATGTTCGTTGTTCGTACATCTTTTGGGGATTTTGAGGGTAAGGTTTTATCAGCTGGAAATCCACACTTTGTCATAGAAGATGAAGTGGATGATCAGACCTTAGAGATCGCTGGAAGAGAGATATCGACAAACAGACTATTTAAAAATGGTACGAACGTTGAGTTTATAAAAAAGATTGATAATAACCTGATCTGCAAGGTGTATGAGAGGGGTGTTGGTCCAACCTTGGCATGTGGAACTGGTGCTTGTGCCTCAGCATATTACGCCATCAAAAAGGGTCTTTTTTCAGATGAAGATATTGTGAATGTCTGTCTCCCCGGCGGGACCCTCAAGATAAGCCTTGAAAGTAGGTCCGGACGAATAATCATGGACGGACCTTCTGAATTTGTTTTCAGAGGGGAGATAGTCCTTAACGATCATAGATGGGCGATGTAATGGATAAAAGCAAAAAAGTATCAATTGAAGAAAGATTAGAGAATTTTTTTAATAATCATCCTGCATCTAAGAAGGCATTAACACCACTTAAGAGGAGTGCCAAAGTTGTTATTCATATTAATCCTATTGGCGACTTTAATTTAGAAAAAAATACTGATGGTATACAGATTTCAAAAAGTGAGCATCAAAAGGGTTCCGATTTTGAGGCATGGATGGATCTTGATACCCTTGAGGAATTGATGAACCTAAACAGTCATGAGCCAGGAGACTTCGGTATTGCCTTTTTTAAAGGGATGCTCGAAAGAAAGATAAAAGTAAAGGTGCATGCAGGTTTTTTTGAGTTGTATCGAAAGGGCTATTTTGGAGTACTTATGACAGGCGGCAAAAGGGTACTTGGGTGGCTGGCCCAGAAGGGTATCAGGGGGCCATCGGGATTCAAAAAGGCAGTAAATATGCTTAGGAAAAAGGATTGAATAAAACTGCCAGACATATGATTGGAATATCTCACATAGGTATTTATGTGCCGTTGCTAAAGTACGAAAGACAGAAATGGGCAATAGAGTGGCAACAACCTTCCTTAAAAAAACTTCTTATTGGTGAACGCAGGGTATGTGATTATGATGAAGATGCTCTAACAATGGCCTATGGAGCAGGTTGGCGTGTCAAAAAAAGATTGGATAAAAAACAGATTGATGCCCTCTACCTTGCATCTACAACCCTTCCATATGCAGAGATGGGTAATGTCAATATCCTTGCCTTTAGCCTCGACCTAAAGGATGGGATTTTCTGTATGGAAACTGGTGGATCACTCAGATGTGCAGGGCGGGCCCTTTTGTCAGCAGTGTTTGCAATAAAAAGTGGTCAGTTCAACAGGGTCCTTGTTGTTGCGACAGATATGAGAGCGGTGGAGCCGGGTCACTATCTCGAGACAATGCGGGGAGACTGTGCAGCATCCGTTGTGCTTGATACAGATGAGGTTGCACTTGAGTATATAGATTACTGTTCAATCAACCAGCCATTCTCACACCCATTCAGGCTCAGCAATAGGCCCTTTATCCAGTTTGCAGATGAAAAATATTTCGCCAAGCAAAAATACCTCAAGACCATACCTCTGGCATTAAGATCATTATGTAAAAAAACAGGCTTAGATGAAAAAAAGATAAAAAAGTTGATTGTATATGCACCAGAAGGTGCAAGTTATATGGCTCTTGCAAAGAGACTCTCCAATCCGTTTTCGCTGAACCCAGAGCCACTTTTAATGAACCTTGGTGATGCCGGTTCAGCATCCGTGTTTGCTCAACTCCATTCAGCAATACTGGATGTAAATCCAGGTGATTATGTTGCAATGGTTTTCTTTGGTGATGGGGTAGATGCTGTTTTATTTCGTGCCACAGAATATATTGATGGACTAAAGAGAGAGTGTGACCTTGGATGGATGTCCTCTGGAGTTGAGATACCGTCAATTGTGGAGATTTATAGAGCAAGGAGAAGATTTTCAGATCAAAAAGAGGATTGGTCTTTCAGGGCCTTTACATCTCCTACAATCATTCATAAGATGTCAGAGGATTCCCTTAAATTAATAGGGAGATTTTGCAGAAGGTGCAATATCCGTTACTATCCTTCTGATGTAGCGTGTCCACAATGTGGTGGCTTTGAAGATACAACAAAAGTGTCTCTTAACAGAGAGGGGAGACTATTTTCATTTACAGAAGATTACATATTCCCGGCGCCTGTTTCTCCTGTTTGTATGGGAATTGTGGATCTTGACGGAGGTGGGAGGCTTTTACTTCAGATGATCAGACAGGATATCTCCTTAGATATTGACAAAAAGATAGGGCTTGATCTCAGGCTATATCACAGATCATCGGGAATAAATCACTATTTTTATAAAGCGAGGATTATTGAATAGGGGCTGCTGGATGGTTGCAATAACAGGTGCATATTACACAAAATTTGGTGAGATCTTTGAAAAAGACTATAAGGATCTTTTAAAAGAGGCTGTCGATGGTGCCTTGAAGAGATCAAAGATAGATATAAATCAGGTAGATGCCATATGGCTAAGTACCTTTGATCCTCATATAGCTGCAGGTTCTGGTAAATCTGGTGCATCATTTTTTGATTCATTTGGTGGAGGTGGTATCCCTGTAAGTAGAAATACAAATTACTGTGCCTCAGGTACTGATGCCTTTAGAAATGCATGGCATGCAGTATTATCAGGCAAGGTCAGGATAGCCCTCGTTGTTGGTGTAGAGAAGATGAGAGATGTTGGACCAAGGGAGAGTCTTGTAAGGGCTGTTGCTGAAGAGGGTAACCCCATCTATGGAAAAGGGCTGACTGCTCCAGGTATGTTTGCATTGAGGGCCAAAAGGTATATGGCAGAATATGGGATAGACAGGACACCTCTGGCTAAGGTTGCTGTAAAGAACCATAAACATGGTGCGTTAAATCCGAAGGCCCATTTTAGAAAAGAGATAGGGATAGAGAAAGTACTTAATGCGCCCATGGTTTCATCACCACTTGGACTCTTTGATTGCTGTCCTACTACAGATGGTGCGGCATGTTGTATCATTACAGACATAGATACTGCACATTCCTTAGGTGTTGAGTATATATTGGTTCGTGCTGTTGGTATGTCAACAAGAGGGGACCTTGTTTTTTTTGATCCTACCGAAAGGTGCCTGAACTTTGATACAACAAGGAAAGCAGCAAAGATTGCGTATGAACAGGCCGGCATTAAAGATCCAAAAAAAGAGATAGATGTTGCAGAGGTACACGACTGTTTTACAATCACAGAAATTTTAAATTATGAAGATCTTGGTTTCACAGAGGATGGCAAAGGGTACAGATTAATCGAAGATGGCAAGACGTACATCGATGGATCAATTCCTGTTAATCCAAGTGGGGGGCTTAAGACTTGCGGGCATCCTATTGGTGCAACAGGAGTCAGGATGATTACAGAGATCTACGAACAATTGCTGTGTAAGGTAGAAAAAGAAAGACAGGTAAAATCAGCAAAAACTGGGCTTGTACACAACCTTGGAGGGCCTGGATCTGTGGCCACTGTTATTGTACTGTCCCTTCCATGAGGTTGCTTTTTTCTATTATAAGGATAATATAAACATTGGTTTTAATAGGGAGCTGATTATGCTTGGCTGGCAGGAATTATTGATTATTCTTATTATAATCCTGATCCTGTTCGGGGCAAACAGGGTTCCAAAACTTGCAGAGGCGCTCGGGAAAGGTGTCAGAAGTTTCAAAAAGGGTCTGAAGGGTGTAGAAGAAAAGATAGATACAGAGGGAGAAGATAAAAAAAAGGATAAAGAAAAGGATACCTCATCTGGAGAATAACAAGATTGCCTCAGCAGGATCTTTTTATAAGAAAAATCAGAATAGTTGCTCTCATTTTTGCAATTGTCTATCTGATAAGTGGTATGCTCTTTTTCCTTGCTCCAACAGAGTTACCCGAATGTCTGAGTGACATCATATCAATAAAACACTCAGGCGATACAGCAATATCATTCTGGCACCCTTTATCAGTCAGTATGATGTCAATGCTTGTTGTATGCTGTTTTCTTGTGTATCTTGATCCTGTAAAAAATCTAATTCTATTAGTCCCTGTGATTATATCAAAGCTGACAAGTTCCACAGTTGCCATATGCATGTTGTTGTATGGTGCCTCAAGACTCCTCTTTATAATACCTTCTGTTGATTTTCCACTTTTTATCATTACACTTTATATATATTTGATTGCAAGAAAGAGATTCACTTCATAGTAGGTCGATTCTGTGCATATTTTTGATTTTAAAGAGCTTATAAATCAACAGGGAGTATATCTTGCAGTTTTGATAGTCAGTGTAGCCGGTGGACTTATCCCTGTCCTCAGTATAGAGTTACTTTTACTATTGATCGCACCATTTTTGCACAGCAACAAGATAATCATAGTTGTTACAATAGCTTCGGTAGGACAGATATTGCCCAAAATAATAGTATTTTACACAGGTATGGGGGCTAGCACCTTTATAAAAGAAGAATGGAAAAAGAGGATTACAGACCTCAAAGAGAAGATAAAAAACTTCAAATATGGTACAGATGCATTTGTCTTTTTGAGCTCTTTTACAGGGTTCCCACCATTTTATCTTGTGAGCATTGCTGCAGGTGCTGTAAGGTACAGGGTTGAGAATTTTATTATTTTTGGTGGTATAGGTAGATTCCTTAGATTTCTTTTGATTCTTCTGTTCCCGAAGGTTTTAAAAGACATCATATCTTAATTTTCTTCTGTATAGAAGAGTTAAGTA
>CAYSBA010000019.1:0-10338 GCA_964429075.1 uncultured bacterium | reverse complement strand
GTGTGGAGGTATCTATGAACTCTAAGAAACTATCATTTTCCCTTTTGCTTATTATATTCCTGTTCTTTTCCTGCAGCAAAAAGGTTGCACAGAAAAAAGACAACAAATGCTCCTCCAATATGGAGTGTCAGGCAACTGAATCGTGTATAAATTCTGTCTGCACACCCGATCAAGATCGTGATGCTGTACCAGACGATCAGGACAACTGTCCTGATGTTGCCAATCCTGATCAGACAGATACAGATGGTGATAATATTGGAGATGCATGCGACGAAAATACAAGCTGTGAAACAGATCAGGATTGCCCCTCAGATAAGGTCTGTGAAGATGGTACATGCACAGATGCATGTACATCCGATGCAGATTGTGGTGGCTCTTCTTTTCTTTGTCAGCAGGGACACTGCAAGAGGAGATGTTTTTCAGATTCAGACTGCATTGGTCAGGTGTGCATTGATGGTATATGTCAGGATAGTGAGTGTGTCATTGACTCTGATTGTGGCCAGGGATACAGGTGTAACAACCATATTTGCGAAGGACTCCCACCATGTAATTCAGATTCAGATTGTGATGCAACCGAACAATGTGAAAACGGTTTCTGTCAGCCCAGACAAGAGTGTATTGTGGATGAGAATTGCATGGCAGGTTGGATATGTGTGGATGGGTATTGTTACAAGGCCCAGACATGTCAGACAGACTCCGATTGTTCCGGAGGTATCTGTATACTCGGCCAGTGTAAGACCACAGGATGTAGGGGGAATTCTGATTGTGCACAAGATCAGATTTGCTCTGCAGGTGAGTGTATAAACCAAGACCCAAATGCCGGTACAACAGTAGATAGAGTAATAATACTTACAGAAAATCCCGTTGTGGAAGCATCTGAGACAATAACCATGAAGGCAATAGCACTTGATCAAGATGGACATGCTGTACCAAATGTAATATTTAACTGGTCAGTAGAGGATACCCAGATTGCAACAGTCCTGGATCAACATGAAGGTATTATACAGGCCAGCGATACTTCAGGCAGTACTTCTGTTACCGTCACTGTAGAGGGTTCTCAGGCCCAGGATTCAACTACCCTTAATGTAATACAACCTGCCTCTGGATTCCTTGTTGTAAGGATCGTCGATGAGATCAGTAGACTGCCAGTTGAGGGTGCCAATGTGGTGTTCAGTTTCCTGATAGATCCTGTTGTAACAGATCAGAATGGTGAGGTATCTGTTGATATGAATGATGTTCAAAAACCCTATGATGTATCGGTATTTCACGAAGACTATGACTACCTAACATTCATTGGACTTGAAAAAGACACTCTACTTCTGGCAATCCATCCAAGAACAGACAAGACAAAGGCTGGTGGCTTTGTTGGCCAGTTCGATTATTCACAGGTACATACTCAGGGAGACAGTAAGCTTGGACTTGCAGGGATATCTTTTGGCAATGGCCTGATAGATGTTGATTTTAAAAGTCTATTTGGTGAAACTATGCGTGTGCAGGTTATGCAATATCAGGTACCGCTACCTTCTGGCATGACTGTTTCGATTACATATAACGGTTTTCCTGTTGATCTTAAAACCACATACTATACCCTCGGTACAGAAGGAGTTAGGGCACTCTGGAGTTTTGCTGGTCTTGTGGATAGTCAAAAGCTAATGGGGCTCTTTCAGGGTTCAGGTTCTGACCCTCAGGCTGTCATGTCCATCTTATTACCACTGTTCAATAGCTTTGATCATGGACTTATAAATGCATTACAGGTGGAGTTATTAGATAAGGTGGTTGATAATGATGATTTCGATGGTGATGGCAACACTACAGAGTTAAGGCCACACTGGGAGGATTTCGAACAGATCGATTCAACACCAGATACCCCACAATCTATCCCTATAGGTGTTAATTTTGGAGCCTTACCACAGGTAGATGGACAACAGATGGATTTTGTGATCCTTCTGGGAGGTGCAAATGTGGATCAGATTGGTTTTGTACCACTTGGTCTAAATGGGTCAGGCCAGGCAGGCTCTAGTAATCCAATCCCTGATCCGGTGATACTGAAGATGGCTCCACTATACGAAGGGCTTGAAGCAGGAGACTACAGCATACTTGCCATGGCTGTAAGTGGTCAACAGAATCAGGGTGGAGGATATACAAACGGACACATCTCTTGTGAAATTTACACAGACGACTACCTTCCAGCCAGCATAAGCTTCGACACTTTTCCGGCCTTTATTGAAGATGGAACCTGCGACATAACTACCAGAAGCTGCTCTTTCACAGGACCAGGTGGTGATTTTTACAGGCTAAAAATCTCAGCACAGGATGGCGATTGGATCGTTTACATACCTGTTGGGAAGAACAATTTTGATCTTCCAGAAACACCTCTTGATATGACTGATCGTTTTGTTAATGCGAACAGTTTTGGATGGGAGGTGATTGAGGCACAAAGTGTGGATCTTAATGATCTTGCAGACCTATCCTATCCAAGAATGACTGATCTCGATAAGATATTAAGTGGTTTCTCAAGATACTGAAAAAGAAAAGATAGCCTCTGCAATTGCACATGCCCTGAGACGATGTAGGGAATTAAGGTCCCTTAAGAGAAGTGAATTATCGAAGATTTCCGGCGTAAGTCTTTCTACAATCTGCAAGCTTGAGACATCTAAGATGATGCCATCTATCGTGTTATTAACAAGGCTGGCAGATGCTCTTTGTGTTGATATCTTCGAGCTATTTCTTTATGACAGAAGAGATCTACCAGAAGAAGAGATTTTAATTGCAAGGCTATACTGGCTAACAAAAGGTCTTGATAATCGTTCTATCGGGCTACTCTGTGATCTTGCAGAGTCGATACTCGAAAGAAGGGATCGATGATAGATAGAATAAAAGAGATTGTACATAATGCACTCCTAAAAGCAGGGAGGCATAATGAAGATGTAACAATAGTTGCAGTATCCAAAAAAAAGTCTGTAGAAGATATCCTCAGCGTATATAACAATGGTCACAGAGACTTTGGTGAAAACTACATATCTGAGTGGCGTAAAAAGCAAGTTGCTCTGCCAGATGACATAAGATGGCATATAATCGGGCCATTACAGAGGAACAAGGTAAAATATATCATTGATACATGCTATATGCTACACACCCTCGACAGGATTGAGCTGGCTGATGAAATTTCAAAACGAGCAGAAAAAGCCGATACCAAGATAAAGGCACTTGTACAGGTAAACATCGCATCCGAACCAACAAAGAGTGGTATATCTTTGGATAAACTTTTCCCTTTTCTGGAAAAGCTCAAAAGTTATGATAGAATAGATGTTGTTGGTCTTATGTGTATGCCGCCTCTTGTTGAGGACCCGGAAAAGAATGCACAATATTTTAGAAAAATGAAGAGGTTGCTTGATGAGATAAATAAAAATAGTATCTATAGAAAGGAGTTGACAGAACTCTCCATGGGCACATCTCAGGATTTTGAGATTGCAATAAGAGAGGGTGCAACAATCGTAAGAATTGGAACACTAATCTTTGGAAAGAGGTATTAAATTGAAGATTGGAATTATTGGGACAGGAAACATCGGCCTATCGATTCTTTTGGGTGTGTTAGATACAGATCTGGTCAGGCCTGCTGATGTAATATGCTACAGGAGAGATATCGATCAGCTGAAGAAACTAAAAAAAGACCTTGGCGTAAGTATAGCCAGAAGCAACAGAGAGGTAGTGTCAAACTCTGATATCACCTTTTTGTGTGTAAAACCGAGGGATGTTGATGGGGTATTGAGGGAAACAAAAGAGTCTTTTAAAAAGGACATGTTTCTTGTTTCTGTTGTTGCAGGCTATCCCATTAGTGCTATCAGAGAAATAATCGATACAAATTCTGTAAAGATTGCAAGGGCCATGCCCAATCTACCCATATCTGTAGGTGAGGGAACCACAGGCATATTTTTTGATAGTGGATTTAAAAAGGCAGAAAAGCAAAAAATAATCGACATCTTTGCATCAAGAGGGGTATGTGTAGAGGTTGAGTCGGAGGATCTGATTGATGCTGTAACTGGCCTTTCAGGTACCGGTCCGGCCTTTATTTTTGTTATGATGGAGGCCCTTGCAGATGCCGGAGTTAGACTTGGTTTGAGCAGACAGAAGGCAAAGATTCTGGCAATAAACACCGTAATCGGTGCAGGAGTAATTGCTGAAAAGACTGGATTGAGCTTTGCAGAATTAAAGGACCTTGTTATGACCCCAGCAGGTACAACTGCAGAAGGAATCTATAAATTAGAAGAACTGAGATTTAGATATACTGTTGCTACTGCTGTAGATAGTGCAGCAAGAAGGTCAAAAGAGCTAAAAGAAGAGGTAGGGAGGAAAAGATGAAATTAACACCAATTGATATCAGGAGGCAGAGATTTAGAAAAAGATTTTTTGGACTTGATCCGGAAGGGGTTTATGATTTCCTTGACCTTCTCTCAAATCAATTTGAAGAGCTGATTATAGAGAAGAACGAGATGAGTGAAAGGATAAATGACCTTGAAAACAGGGTCAAAAAGATCCAGCAGCATGAAAAGACTCTTATGGAGGTTATCCACCAGACAAAGAAGATTGAAGAGGATATCAAAAAAAATGCAAGAAAAGAGGCAGAATTGATAATAGCAGATGCAATGTCAAGGGCAGAGCGATATGAACAATCAATAAAAGATAGGCTAAGTACATTAATAAATCAGATAGAAGAATTAAAGATCATAAGAGACAGGCTTTTTATTGAAATTCGATCAAGAATTCAAGAATTTTTTTCAATTCTTGATGCAAGCCTTGAAGAGTTTAAAAGATCAGACAAAATCGATCACATATTGAAGCTGTATGAAAGGCTGAAGGAGGGAGAGATAACTCCCCCTCCTGATAATCTAACAATCCCATTTGAAAAAGACTCAGCAAACAAGGGTTAAAGATTTTCTGCAACCCTGCCTACCAAGTCTTTACCAGGTTTGAGTGTCTTTTCACCAGGCTGCCACTTTGCAGGACATGCCTCATTTGGATGCTGGCTTATGTATTTGTATGCCTTAAACTTTCTTACAAGTTCGTCAGCATTTCTGCCAACTGGATAAAAGTTTACCTCACTTCCCATCAATTCACCATCTGGATTGATAATAAATGTGCCTCTCAAAGCAAGACCTGAATTTTCATCCAGGACACCAAATGTCTTTGCTACCTTCCATGTTGGATCAGCAGCCATGGGGAAACTCACATTCTCAAGCAGTTTTTCATCCCTCTGCCATGCCATATGGACAAATTGTGTATCAGTACTGACCGATACCACCTCTGCGCCCTCATTTTTGAGCTCTTCATAGACACGTGCAAGGTCACTCAACTCTGTTGGACATACAAATGTGTAATCGGCCGGATAGAAAAACAGGATAAGCCATTTGCCCTGATTCCATACCTCTGAGAATTTAATCTTCCCGAAATCCTTCTTATCTGGGAGATAGACATCCATCTCAAAATCTGGAACCCTGTCACCAAGTTTAAGTACCTTTGTCTCTTCCATAGTTACCTCCTTACTTGGGTTAATTTATATTGATTATAATTTACAGTAAAATAATCATCCGAATATCTATTGTCAAGTTACACTTCTTGGGGTAATGAGAGGAGGAACAGGATTTGAGATTATCATTTATTCATAAATTGTTTTCTTTTCTTAATCTTTTGTTTCAACGACCTGAAATAAGACAACCTCTTTTTGCCTTGACAACTGAACAATAAGTATTTAAAAAGAGCAGTAAGCACTCCGAGGTGGGTTACCTACGGACTGAGGTCTATGGAATCCACCCGATAGGGTCGAGCTGGAAACGGCTCTGCCTCCCGTGCTTGGAAAGGAGTGAAAAATGGAAGATTCAAAACAGACTATCCTAAGAGATTCATTCGGCAGGAGGGTTGATTATCTCAGATTGTCTGTAACTTCCCGTTGTAATTTAAGGTGTATCTATTGTAACCCTTCTGGAAACTGTTTTAGCAACAATTCACAAAAAGATCCAGATTTTGAGCTACTTTCAGATATTCTAAGGATTTCAAAAGATCTTGGTTTTAGAAAGGTGCGTTTTACAGGTGGTGAACCTCTTTTGAGAAAAGACCTGCCCTGCCTTATAGAGGTAGCCAAAAAAAGCGGTTTTAGTGATATAACCTTAACTACAAATGGTATACTACTTTCAAAGAGGGCAAAAGAATTAAGAGATGCAGGGATAGACAGGATTAATTTAAGTCTCGATACTATCTTTCCTATAAAATACAGGATGATTACCTCGAGCGATTCTTTAGATAAGGTCTTAAATGGCCTTTTTGTTGCACGGTCTCTTGGCATACGATTGAAACTGAACGTCGTTCTTCTTAGCATCATTCCTATCGATAGTTATATAAAGATGATACATATCTTCGATGGAGTTGTTGATCAGATAAGATTTATAGAGATAATGCGAACCTTTTTGCCAGAACGATACAGTATGATAAAAAGATCGTGTAAAGATCTTATTGAACGCTTAAAGTTAGAATATAATGCAGTTGAGATTGGTCATTTCGGGACAGCTATAACCTTTAAGGTTCCTGGGATGGATATAAAAGTAGGGTTTATACCAGAAAAAAATCCCCAGAAATGTCTTAATTGTAATAAAATAAGATTCTCAGCTGATTTACACATCTATCCATGTCTTTACAGCAAAAGGGGAGTTAGCTTTGAAGATGGAATAAAGAGCGCAATACTCTGTGCAATCAATAGAAAACCAAAGATGGGTAACTATTATGTTAGAAACAAAAAAGATTTTAATGATAATGTCATTAGGGGTCTTATCAGCATAGGGGGTTAATATGAAGGTAAAGATAAGATATTTTGCAGGTATAAAGGATGTGGCCGGTCTCTCTGAGGAATTTCTGGAAATAGACAAAGGTATTACATTTGGTGAATTGAAAAGGCACCTTCTGGCCAGAAGGCCACAGATTGCAGCTATATTAGATAGATGTCGCATTGCACAATCTCAGAGACTTGTAAATGATAGTGACACGATTAATTCCACAGAAGAGATTGCAATTCTACCACCAATATCAGGAGGTTGAATTGGTTATTCTTTCTGACAAAAAGATAAACACTGATGAGCTTCTAAAAAAGCTAAACAAAAAAGCATGTGGTGCTATCTTAACTTTCTATGGAATTGTAAGATCGCCAAACCTGGGCAAAGATGTCCTCTATCTTGAATATGAGGCCTATGTAGAGATGGCCGGGAGAGTGTTGAATGAGATAGAAAAAAAGGCAAAAAGCAATAAGGATGTTACTGATGTAGTCATTTATCACAGGCTCGGCAGGGTATTTCCTGAAGAGATATCACTTTTTTGTGGGGTTAGCTCTGTTCACAGAGCTGGTGGATTTGAATGTTTGCGATTCATTGTGGAGTCTATCAAACACTCAGTTCCTATCTGGAAAAAAGAGATTTTTACAGACGGTTCAAAATGGGTAGAAGGACATATAATTGAGGAGCTTTTATGAGAGATGTATCAAAAAAATTCTGGAGCCTCAGGATTGCAAGGGCATCTTGCAGAGTTGAGATCCTTGGTGGCGAGGTAAAAGAGCTGCTGAGCACAGGTAATACAGAAAAGGGCAATATCTTTGAAGCAAGCAGAATCGCTGCAATGCTTGGTGCAAAAAAAACACACGATTTTCTACCATTCTGTCATCCGGTAAAGATAGACCACATTAAAATAGAATATAAAACCTATGATAATATAATAGATATATTTGCACAGGTTACTGCTGTTGATAGAACCGGTGTGGAGATGGAGGCACTTGTTGCTGCAACTATTGCTGCCCTCAATATCTACGATATGTTAAAGCCCGCAGGTTATGAGGTAGTGATTAAAGAGGCTAAATTAGACTATAAAAAGGGTGGCAAAAGTGACTTTCTTCAAGAAGAGCTTGCATATGCTAAGGACTTTAAGGCTGCTGTTCTTGTAGTATCAGATAGTGTATATTCAGGAAAGAATAAAGATAAATCAGGGATATTTCTAAAAGATTCTTTAGAGATGTTTGGGTTTGGCGAAGTGGATTATGCAGTGGTAAGTGATGATGAAAAGATGATTAAGACAAAAATCCTTAGCTGGGTTGAAAACTCGGTTGATCTTATTATAACAACAGGTGGTACAGGGGCAGGCCCAAGAGACAACACAACAGAGGTTGTAAGGAAAATAATTGACAGATCTATAGATGGTCTTATGCAATTCTATCGACACTACGGCTCAGAAAGAAATCCTAGGGCATCACTCTCCTCCTCTCTTTGTGGTATTAAAAAGAATAGTCTGATTGTCTCCATACCGGGCTCTCTTGGTGCATGCAGGGATGCAAAAGATAGTATATTACCATTGACCATTCATCTTTTGAGGATGATGCGTGGAGAGGGTCATGAACATAAAACGCTTTGATAATCTTATCACCATAGAAAATACGTGGGAACTTCTGAAAGAACATATCCCTCAGGGAGATGTACTTGAAAAAGAGGTAAATGATGCAGTCAATCTATGCTCTGCAGAAGATGTATGTGCAAGGTATCCTTCTCCTCCTTTTGACAACTCAGCAATGGATGGCTACGCCATAAAGTTAGAAGATTGCTTCGTAGGGAATAAAATCAAGGTAGAAGGTATCATATACGCAGGGGATAATTCCCTTTCTCCAGTAGAAAATGGGAAGTGCTATGGCATAATGACAGGTGCAATGGTGCCACCTCAGACAGATGCGGTTATAAAGAGAGAAGATGTATTAGAAAATGGAGACCACATTGAAATAAAAAAGATCATAAAAAAGGGCGTAAATATAAGACAAAAGGGAAGTGAGGTAAAAGAGGGTGATATCCTGTTAAAAAAGGGTGATACAATCACACCTGCAATCGCAGGGCTTATGTATTCATGTGGAATCAAGAGAATAAAGGTAAGAGATGTACCAACAATAGGACTTTTAACAACCGGCAGTGAGATTGAAGATGATCCTGATAGGCTGGTTGGTTCAAAGATATTTAACTCAAACAGGATAGTACTTGAAAGTATATTGTCAAATGCAGGGGTACCATACCTATCTGATAGTGTGACGGACAACGAAGATTTGATGAAAAAAAAGATCAGTGATCTAATTGATAAAGTAGATTTTCTGATCATGACAGGAGGTGTCTCTGTTGGTGACAAAGATTTTACAAGAAGGGTACTTGAGGATCTTGGTTTTCAAACAATCATCCACGGGGTAAGCCAGAAACCGGGTAAGCCTCTATTGTTTGCAAAACGTAAAGACTCAAAGATAGCTTTTGGTCTGCCAGGAAATCCTGCCTCTTCTGTTGTAAATCTCTACCTCCATGTATTTAGTGCAATAAGGATCTATATGGGTAGATCTGACTATCTCCCTCAATGTCTCTTTGCATATTCAGACTTTAACTATAAGAAGGAAAACGACAGAGATCACCTTTTGCGAGGAAGAATCTATTCAAAGGATGGTAAAAACCTCACCAAACCATCGGGTAATCAATCATCCAATGTACTGCTATCACTCCATAATGCAAACTGTCTGATTCGAATACCAAGAGAAAAGACAGAAATCAGGTCAGATGAGATATTGAAGGTCTATCCCCTTGTCTTTAGTCTTTAAGGTCTAATACTCTTCGCACATAAGATGGAAATACTGCAGGGGATGACCACAGGAAGGACATACATCTGGTGGCTCAGTACCCTCATGGACATATCCACATTTACTGCATACCCATTTGACATTAGTAGTCTTGGTATAGATTGTATCATTTTTAAGATTATTAAGTAGATTTTGATACCTCTGTTCGTGGTGCTTCTCTGCAACAGCAATGGCCCTTAGCCTCTCTGCCACTTCAGAAAGACCCTCTGATTCTGCAACATCGGCAAACTCAGGATACATCTTTGTATTCTCGTAGTGCTCACCCGCAATTGCTGCCTTAAGGTTTTCTTCTGTAGTGCCAAGTCCAGCTGGGACAGGGCAGGTCTCTACAAGTATTTCACTTACATTTGCATCTATCTTTTTGGCCACGTTGTCTATCATCCTGAACAACCACTTTGCGTGTTCCCTTTCATTGTCAGCAGTAATCAGAAATATCTCTTTAATCTGATGATAACCCTCTTTTTCTGCAATCTTTGCGTAGAAGGTATAACGATTTCTTGCCATGCTCTCACCAATAAATGCCTTGGCAAGGTTTTTTAGTGTCTTTTCCATATGTTCCTCCATAATTTATAATTCAATATTTCTACAACAACTTTTAATAAATTACAAAGTTAAAGAATACTATTTTCTGGACCTGGGGAGAGGTCTTAGAT
>CAYSBA010000018.1:0-10351 GCA_964429075.1 uncultured bacterium | reverse complement strand
TATCAATGTTGTATTATTCTCAAGCATATTCAGTAGATTTTTAACTATTGTTCTCATAGGACCGGGTGGTACATCTTCATATACAACCCTTGGTGTCTCAAACATAGATATTGCATGACCTGTTGCAGGGCAGTCAAGAATAACGACATCATAAAGAGGCTCACCCTTTTCACCCTGCTGTAGATGGTACCAGACCTTTCCAAGTATCACAAGCTCCTTTAAAGCTGGCATAAAATTCAAAAAACTCTTTACAAGGCTATTTTCAAAGACTGTTCTGTATATAAATCTTAGCTTTACCACTAAAAGGACATATTCCCGTAATGCCTCATTAAAGGTAATGTTGGCCATATGTATTCCAGGTAAAATCTTCTCTGGATCGTTCTTTAGATCCTTTTCAAGCCCCATTTCAAAGGTTATAGGTATTCTTGATTCTACCTGTGCAAGTAGAACCCTCTTACCGATCGATGAAAGTCTAATTGCCAATGCTGCAGCAATTGTGCTCTTACCCACACCACCCTTACCGGTTATGGCAATGAGTCTCTTTTTATCGTTTATCTTCATGATTCACATGATCTAATACATCTTCTGTATTGTTATCCCCCTAAAATAGTGTCTCAGAATATCTTTGTATTTTTTACCCCTCTCTGCCAGCCCTTTTGCCCCCCACTGACAAAGACCTATACCATGCCCCGTCCCGGTCCCCTTAAAAATAAACTCTTTTCCCTTTTTCTCTATTAAAAATTTTGGACTCTTCAACCTACTGTAGCCAATCTTTTCTCTAAATCTATCTACCTTGTATATCTTTCTTTTGCCTTTGTTATCTACAACAACAATATTTCTTACTACACCCTTTACCCTTTTTAACTCAACAGATCTTATACTGTTTTTTAATCCTAAAAGATCAGAGAGCCGACCCTTATCAACCTTCCATACCCATTTTCGTGACGGACAACCCCTGTCAAAAGGACAGCTTACAGATCTTAAATAATCCACCCTTTTCCCCCAAATAATACTGGCATCTGTTGTCCTTCCGCCACAGCAGGAATGAAATGCACATAATACAGGCTCCATATGGTAGGTTAAAACTTCACCCTTTGTATCATAAATCACCTCTTTTACCCTTTTGTTTATTCTGGATAATCCTGAATACACCTGAGACAAAACATCAGCTGTTAAATGATAGTGTGCTGCTTCATTTTTATACTTTCTATATACCGCATAGGTCCTTGCACAAACAGCCTGTGCTTTTAATGCCTCAATCGGCCATGAAAGTGGCATCTCCGATGGTAGAACACCCATAACATAGGTCTCAAGATCAAGTTCGTTAACGAGCATCAACCTTGAAGGTTTATTCTTTTTTGTATGCTCAATATATAATATGATATCTCCACTATATCTTTTATTCTTTAGCCTCAGAAATCCATTTTTACACCTGAGTCTCTTACCACTAACGTACTCTTTTTTGTTAATATACAACAACCCGTTTTTAATCATCAACTTCACATCTTTAGTTGAGGATAATCTATCATTCCCATAGTAGAAAACTCCATTGATACACTCAACCTCAACACCACTGTTAAATGTCCCTATCAACACCCTGATCATCTCATTCGCATACAGATTATGTACATTTACAAAAATTAAAAAGAAGAATGTTATGACCAACAGGATCATTACTTTTTAACAGCGATCCACACCTTCGAAGGTATCTCTGCACTGAGGTATATTCCAACAGCCTTATGTTGGTCTAAAAGGTAACCATTCTGTATATCTTTGATTGTTATGTTATTATCTGTACTCAAGATACCTTTTACAACGAAGGTATCATTCTGATATCTATCTGTGATCTCCAGAATATTGTCTGTGTTTTCATTCAGTGAGATATCCGCAACACATCTCAGATCAGCCTCCATGTCAAGGCCACTTGTCGTGCTTCTGGATTTAATATAGCTACGTTTGTCTATTATTTTGAATTTAATATCCCTTTTGTTCAATCTTATCTTTAAGAATCTTATTGCCTCTCTTTCAAGATAGTCACCAAGCCTTTTCTCTTCTTTGTCGTTAAGGGTTCCGTCACCATCCTGATCAAAAAATTTTCTTGTATTCATGGATAATAGACCAGATTCAAGGGTAAAGTACACATCTATTATCAATAGATTCTTTGAGATATGTATATGTATTATTTTGGGTCTTGTTATTGTATGAGATGGTGCATCTTGATACGATAAAAAAAAGAATGATAAATATACTATCAAAAAGATTTTTAACAATTTTTTTAAACTTAGCACCTTGTAAAACAAATCATTCTCAGCACTGAGTTAAACGGAGGGGGTGGGATTCGAACCCACGTCCCGATACCATCGGGAAGCGATTTTCAAGACCGCCGCCTTAAACCGCTCGGCCACCCCTCCATGGGCGCACCTTTATAACATCTGATAGCTTTTTATTCAACTCATCAAAAAAAGTAGAGACTTTATTCTACAATATAACATAATTTTAATGGTCGGGGCGACTGGATTTGAACCAGCGACCCCATGACCCCCAGTCATGTGCGCTACCAGGCTGCGCCACGCCCCGACACTTAAAAAAAGCCTAAGTAATTATCCTTTCTAATACCTTAATCCTTGAATCTATCTCTTGTATTAATTCATTAAAGAGCTCTTTATGTGTGGGCTCTTCAAGATCTTTTGTCCTTGAACTGAGGTATCTCCTTGCACCCTCAATTGTGAGCCTGCGTTCGTAAAGCAGGTATTTAATCAGCGCAATATGTTCTATATCCTTTTTGGTGTAGAGCCTACGCTGAGCACTGTCTTTTGCTGGAGATATACTCGGGAATTCACTCTCCCAATATCTCAGTACATAGGGCTCAAGATCCAGAATCTTTGCCACCTCACCTATACGAAAATAGAGCTTGTTCGGTAGATTTTTTACCTTTTTACCTTTCACTTCTTCAGCTCTTCTCTGAGGATAACGCTTGGTTTAAAGGTTACTACCCTTCGTGCATCAATAATTATAACACTATTTTTTTTTGAAGGGATCCTTCCCTTTCTTGCCTTTTTGTCTTTTACCTCAAATTTACCAAAACGATAGAGGGTTAGCGACTCTCCTGAAACAAGTACATTCTTTATTTCTTCTATGAGTGTCTCTACAAGAAACTTTGCCTCACTTTTACCTGTACCAAGTCGTTCACTCAAACCATCTACTATTTTTGCCTTGGTTAATGTCATAATAAGCCCTCCAACATCTGTTAACTTCTTAACTCTGCATCGAATTTATTTTTCATAAACTCCTTCAGTTCGTTGAGAAATCTCTCAAGATCCTTCTTGTCAAGAGTTTTTTCACAAGATGTAAGTCTCATGGCAAAGGTTACTGAATACATATCAGGACCGAGCGACTTCGAATGATATATATCAGAAACAACAATCTCTTTCAACCAACTTTTAAAATTATCTTTTAGTGCGAAAATCACCTCGCCTACTGACACACCTCTGTTAATAACAAAGCATACATCGAAGAATCTATCAGGATAGGGGCTAATATCTTGATATGTGTGTGTCTTCAATAACATTAAGAATGGATCTATATATATCTCGGCATAATAGGCCCTCTCTTTTAGCTGGAGATAATCTGCAATATTTACATGTATCTCACCGGCATAACCAATTATATCATTGTTTATTGACTTGATAACGGCCGTTCTACCTGGATGCATCCACGGGATATCCACAATCCTCTTTAGATCATAATAATCAAAGGATGTTACCTCATTTGTCTGCCAATCTTCGTATGACTTTTTACCATAAAGGAGCAGACCTGCTGCAGTCTGTTCAGCATTTTTTTTGAAAAGCGTACCCACCTCAAACAACCTTATATTGTTATAATCTCTTCGTATGTTATACACAAGCACATCAAGCAACTGAGGCAAATGCGATGTGCGCATGTACAGCAATTCATCTGTAACAGGATTTTTTATCTTAATAGCCTCTTTATCGAGATAAAAATAGGTATTCCAGAAACTCCTTGTAAATGAAAATGTTATGCACTCAAGAAGTCCTAAATCTGCAAGTATATATCTAATTTTATCTATCCGTTTATGTCTGATGCCAAAGCTATCTGATTCAGCCACATCCTTTAAAACGGGAGTAGTCTTTTCTTCTATATTTTCATAACCCCATATCCTTGCAAGCTCTTCTATAATATCACAGCTCTTTTTGATATCCGGACGTGATAAAGGTGGCATAACAAGGAGTTCATCATTACTATTATTTTTTCTCACTTCAAAACCAAGACCTTTTAAAATAGAAATTGCCTTTGAGCTATCAATACTGCTACCGATGAGTCTTTTGAATTCAGAAGTATTGAAAATTATACTCTTTTTTTGTTCTCTTACAGGATATACATCATTTACTTTTGAATAACCAATAAGGACATTGGCCTTTTTAAGTATTTCTACAACCCTATCAGATGCCCTCTTTGTGATTCCGATATCTGCATATCTTTCAAATCGGTATGATGAGTCTGTCTGTATTCCCAATCTTTTTGAAGTCTTCCTTATCAATGCCGGTAAAAACCAGGCGCTTTCTAGGAATATCTGTTGTGTGTTAAAATCTGTACCGCTATACTCACCCCCTATTATCCCTGCAATTGCAACGGTAGTATCACCATCCTTTATAACAAGATCATTGCTCGAGAGGGTATAGGTCTTTCCATCGAGTGCTACAAACTCTTCACCATCCTCTGCCCTTTTAACCAAAATTTTTTTGTTTTTAAGTCTTTTTAGGTCAAAGGCATGGAGGGGCTGTCCAAGCTCTAACAATACATAGTTCGTCACATCTGCTGAGATATTAATAGACCTCATACCGCAACAGAAAAGTCTCAGCATCAACCAGAGAGGTGTAAATGCACCCGGTTTTATATCTATCTTTCTACCCACATATCTTTTACAATCGTTTCTACTCTCAATCGTGATAGGGATTTTGCATTCATAATCACCATCAAGTGTAAGGCCTGCATCAAATCTTAACGGAATGGAAAGGGCTGCAGAAAGCTCTCGTGCTACACCAAGATGAGACACCCAATCTCCCCTGTTAGGGGTAATAGCTACCTCTATAACACTTGTTGAAATCGATGGATGGTCTTTAAGTGCTCCTACAAAACCTGATGTTCTGAAGACCCTTTCCCCATCATCACTCAGCCCTATGTCTCTTCCAGATAGAGCAACACCAACAGATTCTACACCATCAATTAATCTCTTTTCAACAGAACTTCCTTTAAATCTTTTGCCAGCAGGCACTATTGCTATGTTATCACCCTTTCTAACGCTCTGGTCTGTGCAATATATCTTTAGAAAACCAATTGAATCTTCCCATACCGTAAGACAATTACCACCACCACTTTCTGTCCCTTTAACCTCTTTTACTTCAACAATATATACCCCAGAGAGGTCTTCAGAAGGATCAATAAGATCTTCCACTTCAAGGCCAAGCATTGTTAAAAGATCACAAAGACGATTTTCATCAAGATCAATGTCTAAAAACTCCCTGAGCCATTCAACACTTATCTTCATTCTACCTGTCTGAACTGTGTTAAAAAATCGATGGCATTTTCAAAAAACAATCTCAGATCCGAAATTCCATAACGCAACATCGTTAGTCTCTCAACACCCATACCAAAGGCATATCCACAGTACCTTTCAGGATCCACACCACCCTCTCTTAAAACATTTGGATGTACCATTCCTGCACCGAGAACCTCCATCCACCCGGTCCCTCCACAACTCCTACATCCCTTTCCACCACAAATCACACATTCAATATCTACCTCACAGCTTGGCTCTGTAAAGGGGAAAAAGCTTGGCCTGAACCTTATGTTTATATCCCTTTCAAAAAATTGTATCACAAATCTATGTAGCGTCCCTTTTAGGTGAGACATGTTTATATTTTCTCCGATTGCAAAGCCTTCAACCTGATGAAAGACTGGGGAATGCGTCATATCGTAATCGTGTCTGTAGACCCTGCCGGGAGCAATAAACATCATTGGTGGCCTTCTACGTTTCATTGCTCTGATCTGGACAGGTGAGGTGTGTGTTCTCAACAACCTTCCATCTTCAATATATATGGTATCCTGCATATCTCTTGCAGGATGATCATCAGGGAAGTTCAGAGCCTTAAAGTTATGATAGTCATCCTCTATTTCTGGACCATTTTCCACATCAAAACCCATCCACATAAAGATATCCACTATCCTCTCAAGGGTCTTCATAACTGGATGAAGACCTCCTGCAAGGATCCTGTTTACAACTGGGATGGAGACGTCTATCCTTTCCTCTTCTAACCTGCGCTGTATTTCCCTCGCTTTCAGGAGGCTTTTTTTCTCTTCTATCGCAGAGATAAGTCTGTTTTTTAATGTATTAATCTGTTTTCCAAGTATTGGCCTCTGATCCTTTGGCTGATCCCGCAGAGAGCGATTGATTTCTGTAATGATACCCCTCTTACTAAAGAGCTCAAAATCTATCTTTTCGAGCTGTTCTGAATCCGAGGCATTTTCTATCTTTTTTAAATAGTCGGATTCTATCTGTGCGAAACGGTCTTGCCACTCTCTGGAAACTGTGTCCTCTTTAGACACTTTTTTATGAACCCTTTGCCTGTTGCAGAACCTCCTTCATGGCCTGTGGATCCTCAACAGCCAGAAGGGCAAGCATCTTTCTATTTAACCTTATGTCCCTCTTTTTTAAGAGATTTATAAAAGTGCTATAATTCAGCCCCTCCTGCCTAACAAATGCATTTATTCTTATGTTCCAGAGCCTTCTGAAGTCTCTTTTTTTGAGTTTTCTTCCAACATAGGCATAGCAAAGTGCCCTCTCTACGGTTTCTCGTGCTCTTTTATATGCACTGTGCCTAAGACCATAGTAGCCCTTTGCAAGCTTAAGGTATTTTTTATGTCTTCTTCTTGTCTTAAAACCGCCCTTTGTTCTGGACATGGGTATCTCTCCACATTTATATTCTCAAATATTCCTTAACCATCCTCTCATCAGAAGGATGAACTGTATCAGACCTCCTCAGTCTGCGTCTTCTCTTTGCATTCTTACCTACAAGTAGATGACTCTTTGAGGCCTTCCATCTCTTTATTCTACCTTTTGCTGTAACCTTAAATCTTTTTTTAGCTGCTCTTTTTGTCTTTACCTTTGGCATCTTTTACTCCTACTTGGATTTTGGTGCAAGTATAATGGACATGTTTCTGCCCTCTTCTTTAGGCTCGTGCTCCACATTTGCAATATCAGAAAGGCTATCCGCTATCCTCTTTAATACCTCATAACCAACCTTTTTATAAGCAAGTTCACGACCCCTGAATCTTATTGTAAGTTTCACCTTATGATTACTCTTTAAAAATTCCATGACCTTTTTGATCTTTATCTGAATGTCATGTTCATCTGTAGACGGTCTAAAGCGTATTTCCTTTAGAGACTGTGAACCCTTGCTCTGTTTTCCCTTTTTCTTCTTCAGTTGATACTTATATTTGCCATAGTTCATTATTCTACAGACAGGCGGGCTTGCGTTGGGAGCTACCTCAACAAGATCAAGATTTGCAGCCTCTGCAAGACTCAATGCCTGACTAAGATTCATAATACCAAGTTGTTTGCCATTTTGATCTATCAATCTTACTACCTTTGATTTTATCTGATGATTTACTCTAAGTTCAGTCCTGTCTGCCAGAGCCTATCTCCCTACCTCAATTAATAAATTAGATCTGCAGGATAATCTGACCTGACCAGTGCAATCAGTTCTTTGATATCCATATTGCCCTTATCTTCCTTAGCCTTCCTAAATCTTACACTCATTTTACCTGATTCAACCTCTTTTGCACCAATAATTACCATAACAGGTATTTTTTTCAACTCTGCATCTCTAATCTTATATCCAAGTTTTTCATCACGAGAATCGAGTGTAACTCTGATCTCTTCCTTTTTCAATTGATCAACTATTTTTTTTGCTGGAGATAAAAACTTTTCAGATATCGGTATAACTATCACCTGCACAGGGGCAAGCCAGAGTGGAAGATCACCTGCATAATGTTCTAACAAAACTCCAAAAAAGCGTTCTATTGACCCTAAAAGTGCTCTGTGTATCATAACTGGTGCTACCATCTCTCCATTTTTTGATTGATATAGAACTCCAAACCTCTCAGGCAGATTGAAATCAACCTGAATGGTGGAACACTGCCATACCCTCTTTAAGGAATCCTTAATCTTTATATCGATCTTCGGGCCATAAAATACACCCTCTCCCGGATCGATACTATAGTTTACAGAGAGTTTCTCAAGTGCATGTTTCAGTGCAGCTTCTGCAGCCTCCCAGTTCTTAAGTGTACCAACATATTTTTCTGGTCTGGTGCTCAGAAATACCTCAAACTCCTCAAATCCAAAGACCTTTAGCATATCAAAACTAAAACGAAGCACCCCAAAGATCTCTTCTTCCAATCCCTCTGGTGTTACAAAAATGTGGGCATCATCCTGAGTAAAACCCCTTACCCTGAGCAGACCATGTAGGACACCTGATCTCTCATATCGATAGACTGTACCAAGCTCTGCCCATCGAATCGGCAGATCCCTATAACTCCTTATTTTAGATTTATAAATCTTTATATGAAAGGGACAGTTCATCGGTTTTACAAGATAATCGATTCCATCTACATCCATTGGATCAAACATATTCTCACTGTAAAATCCAAGATGACCACTCGTTTCCCACAATCCAGACCTTGCAATATGTGGTGTATAGAGCAGTTCATAACCATTAAGAAGGTGTTGCCGCTTCCAGTAGGTCTCTATCAGGTGTCTTACCATAGCCCCTTTGGGGTGCCATAGTATTAGCCCCGGACCGATCTCATTATCAATACTAAAGAGATCAAGCTGTTTGCCGAGCAATCTATGATCACGCTTTTCTGCCTCCTTAAGTCTCGTCAAATAGTCATCAAGCTGCTCTTTTGTAAAAAATGCTGTCCCATAGATACGCTGAAGCATAGGTTTTTTTTCATCACCACGCCAGTATGCGCCTGCTACTTTAAGTAATTTAAAGTGTCTTATCTGGGATGTATTATGTAGATGGGGCCCTCTACATAGATCTGTAAATTCACCATGTTTAAATAGTGTGATCTTTTCATTACGAGAGGTGATATCTTCGATTAACTCTAATTTGTAATCCTCTCCCATATTTTTAAAGAGTCTCTTCGCCTCATCTGGATCAAGCTCAATCCTTTCAAAGGAGTGATTCCTTTTTTGGATCTTTCTCATCTCCTGTTCGATCTTACTTAAATCTTTGTCAGTAAGAGGCCTTGGTGTATCTATGTCGTAATAAAAACCATCTTCTATAGAAGGACCAATACCTAGTTTTGAACCTTTAAACAGACTCTTTACAGCATCTGCCATAAGATGAGCACAGCTGTGTCTAAGGACATATAATGCACGTGGATCGTCTTTATAAATTAGCTCTATCTCTTCATCTTTATGAAGTGGTTCTCTGATATCAACAAAAGTTCCATCAGGTCTGATGCCGCATATGACCCTTTTATCACCTTTTACGGCATCCAAAATGGTACTTCCATCGGACACCTCAATACTTTTTTTATCTGAAAGGATAAGCTTTACCAGTTTTCTCTCCACCTAAGAATTAAAAATAGGCGCGGGCGGATTCGAACCGCCGGCCCCTGCCGCGTCAAGGCAGTGCTCTCCCGCTGAGCTACACGCCTATTTGTATTTAAGTGTGTACTAAATAAAAGAGTATGGCTAAAATGTCAATATTCAGACATAATATTGCTGATCTATCCATTTTAATTAGCCTGTTAAAAACACACTTATAGATAGTAAAAAGAAGGTTATTGATGCAGCATATCTTGCAACATCCTCAAATCGTTTTATTATCTTTCCCATTAATAGCCCGAGCAGGCCCAGAAAGAAAGTAACAATCGCAAGAATTGATAATAATATAAAGAGATTTAGATTGATTCCACCTATTGCAACACCAGCACCAAGGGCATCCACACTCGTAAGTACTGCGAGTAAAAGAAGCTTTAAAAATTTAGATACATCTGTTGTAACATCTGTTTCGATCTTTTCTTCCTTTTTAAGGCTCTTGAGGCCAAGAATAAGGAAAATAAAAAAGGCCAATATCCTGAATGTATCTCCTATCAATAATACAATTTCACGTCCCAGCACAACACCAACAAAACAAAGAAACACCTGAACAAGAGGGAATATTAAAAGGCTTTTTGGATTGATAATATTTTCATGACAATCCTTTATAGTTGCTGCCATTGAGACAGAGAGGGTATCTATAGATAAGGCAAACGATAGAAC
>CAYSBA010000017.1:0-10356 GCA_964429075.1 uncultured bacterium | reverse complement strand
TGGTGCTATTGAAGGCATCAAGAGCACTGAAACTCGAACGCCTTGTTGATTATATCAGGGAGGTAGCTGGATGTTGATGCACCTGCTCTATCCACTTAAGGATTATTTTTCGCCTCTAAATGTACTTCGTTATCTTACATTTAGAAGTGTTGCATCAGTTGTGTTTGCCTTCTTGGTTTCACTGATTATAGCTCCATATATTCTAAACTGGTTAAGCAGACAGCAGATAAGGGAGAAGATAAGAGAAGATGGGCCAAAAAAGCATAAAGAAAAAGAGGGAACTCCCACTATGGGAGGAATAATAATTATCCTCTCTGTCTTAATAACAACCCTATTCTGGGCAGATCTGACAAACAGCCATATATGGCTTGTTTTAATTACAACAGTAGGTTTTGGAATAATTGGATTTGTTGATGATTATCTGAAACTTAGGACACAAGATAAAAGGGGTCTTAGGGGTAGCTATAAGTTATTGCTTCAATTTCTTGTTGCATTGGGTGTCATGTGGGTAACTTTTGTCGTTTTTCGATATGATACAAGATTGTCAATTCCATTTTTAAATACCGAAAGATTCTATCCTGATATAGGTATATCGCTATACGTAATCTTTGGGCTATTTGTCATTATGGGTACATCCAATGCGGTCAATCTGACCGATGGACTGGATGGCCTGGCCATAGGTCCAACAATTGTTTCTGCCTCAGTATTTCTCGTTTTAAGCTATACTGTGGGTGCAAAGATTGGCGGTTTCAATGTAGCAGCCTATCTGAAGGTACCTCATATTGAGGATGCGGGAGAATTGAGTGTGTTTTGTGGTGCAATTGTTGGAGCATCAATCGGTTTTCTATGGTATAACACCTATCCTGCACAGGTCTTTATGGGAGATGTGGGTGCCCTTGCTATCGGTGGTGCCCTTGGAACGGTTGCTATATTAACAAAGAAGGAGCTTGTCTCAGCACTGGTAAATGGAGTCTTTCTGGCAGAGGCACTCTCGGTAATAACACAGGTGACCTCATATAAGCTTTTCGGTAAACGTGTATTTGCTATGGCACCGTTACATCACCATTTTGAGCTGAAGGGGTGGAGCGAACCCAAGATTGTCGTGCGATTCTGGATTGTATCTATGATGCTTGGTCTTCTGGCCCTATCAACCTTAAAGTTGAGATAGTATGATAGACTTGATTGACAGACTTAAAAATGGAAGATGCGCCATACTTGGGTATGGTAAGGTGGGAAGGAGTTTTGAGAAACTCCTTAGAAGGCTCAATATTTCCTTTGATATACTCGATGAATATAGATCTGACAATAACAAGATCAAGGTTGTACAATTATCAGAGGATTCCCTCAGAGACTATGATTGTCTTTTAGTCAGTCCTGGTATTCCACCAAATAAGCTTTGTGGTTTTAACAATAGAATAGTCTCTGAGATTGATCTTTTTCTAAAATTAAAATCTTTGGATTCTAAGGTCATAGCAGTTACCGGTACAAATGGTAAAAGTACTGTTTGTGCAATCCTTGAAAAAACCCTCTTAAATGCCGGGAAACGAGCAATTGCCTGCGGTAATTTCGGGAGGCCAGTTCTTGAATCCTTAGAGGATGGTATTGAGTATTATATAGTAGAGGTGAGCAGTTTTCAAATCTATTATTCAAAAAATTTTATCCCAGATATTACCATTCTAACAAATCTATCTGAGGATCATTTGGACTGGCATGGTTCTAAGGAGGAATACTTTAAGACAAAGCTTGGTCTTATTTATTTAACCCTTGAGAATCATGGAACCGTTATAACAACAGAAGATATTGCAAAAAGGTATGACATTAAATCAGAAGGACTATATGCAGTTGATCCAGAAAAGATGGACCCACAGGTATCAGAAGAGTTACAAAAGATGATCCACAGAGAGAATCTGGCTATATGTAAAGCAGCGGCCGATATACTCGGAATAGACAGGAAGATCTTTTATAAAACAGTTAATACCTATAGGCCTCTGGAATATAGGATGAAAATCTATAGGATAAGAGATAGAATTATCATAAATGATTCAAAATCTACAAACATACATTCAACCATAGAGGCTATAAACAGCTGTAATACACCATTTGTTCTCATCCTTGGCGGCAAAGACAAGGGCCTTTCGGTTGATAATCTGATAGAGGTCTTACGCTCAAAATGCTGCAGGATATTTTGTTATGGTGAAGCAGGAATGAGGTTTTCAAAGGATTTTCAAAGAAAAGGGCTGGAATGTAGATTTATTGAGGATTTTGCAGCCTGTGTAAAAGAGGCGTTCAAAAACACTGAAAAAGGCTGGAGCCTTTTGTTTTCTCCTGGATCATCAAGTTTTGATCAACATAAGAATTTTTTAGAAAGGGGTGCTGAGTTTGACAGGATTTTACAGACATAAACTAACACAAAAAAATGAGCTTGATACATTTATTATAGCGTGTGTGATTATTTTGATCTGTTTCGGTACTGTTATGATCTTCAGTGCAAGTGCGCCACTGTCATCACAGCGATACGGTAGTGAATTCAGATTACTTATCAAGCATCTTGTTGCAGTATTGATAGGGACTGGATTGGCTGTTTTTATCTATCATGTGCCATTGAGGATAGTACGCAAATTTACCGTACCTCTATTTATCCTGAATCTTTTGCTCCTTCTAGCAGTACTGGTGCCCGGGATTGGTAAATCGGCAGGTGGTGCAAGGAGATGGATCTCTCTGGGATTTTTTAATTTTCAGCCTTCAGAATTTATGAAGGTTGTAATTATTCTATATCTTGCACGAACCTTGAGTCGAAAGGTAAACAGGATTGAGGGTCTAACACAGGTTCTCCCTCAGGTTATAATGTGCCTTTTCCCAATGGCACTTATCCTGAAACAGCCTGATTTTGGCACAACTGTTGTTATTGCGACTGTACTGATAGCCCTTTTGTTTATTACAGGTACAAGGCTGACCTATATGATCATTGGTGGCCTGTTTATGATCCCTGTTGTATACTATATCATTATAAATTCGCCATACAAACTGAAAAGGGTAATAGCCTTTCTTGATCCCTGGTCCTTCCGCTATGATAGTGGTTATCAGGTAGTAGAATCCCTAATGGCATTTGGACTTGGTGGATTTTCTGGTGTTGGTCTCGGTGCATCAAAGCAGAAGATGTTCTTTTTACCCGAAGCGCATACAGATTTTATCTTCTCAATAGTGGGTGAAGAGCTGGGATTTGTTGGTGTGGTTTTTATTGTACTTCTAATGATGTTTCTATTCTATCGCATGATTATATCCGCAGCAAGGTCACAGAGTAGCTACAGGATGCTGATTATCAGTGGTGCGGCTGTACTACTCATTACCGAATTTATTCTTAATTCACTGGTATGTCTGGGGATGTTACCAACAAAGGGTATGGTTTGTCCATTTATGAGTTATGGGGGCTCGAGTATCATGAGCACTCTGTTTTTAATCGGAATTGTGTTGAGAGCAAGGAGAGAGGAGATAAAGGGGGAGGAGATGGAATGAGGCTCATAATAACAGGTGGAGGAACTGGTGGCCATCTTATCCCCGGGATTACCCTTGCAGAGAGGTTTATTGAAAAGGGTCATCAGGTACTATTTGTATGTGGAAAAGGTGATATTGATCTGATGCTCCTTTCAAGATCAAATATACCGTTTAATGCCCTGCCAGCCAGGGGATTTGCAAGAAAGAGTATCATAAAAAAGATATGGGCTGTTTGTATCCTGATATTCTCGTTGTTATGGGCAATAAAGATAATTATAAGGTATTCTCCAGATTGTGTAATTGGTGTAGGTGGGTATGCCTCAATGCCGATATCTCTTGCTGCCGTCCTTTTGAGGAAGCCACTTTTTCTTCAAGAACAAAATAGTGTCCCTGGAATTGCTAATCGTTTCCTTGCGAGATTTGCAAAAGAGATCTACCTCGGTTTTGAGATGGCAAAAAAATCCCTTCCAGAAAGAAAGTGCATTATAAGTGGCAATCCTCTTAGGAAGGAATTTTTAAATTTAGTTCGTCCTCAAAATGATGATAGGGTGTTTCGTATACTTGTGCTCGGTGGTAGTCAGGGATCTGTTGGATTAAACAATATGGTAAAGGATGCCCTTGAATCACTTAAAAGAAGAGGTGTGCGATTCTATTGTATTCATCAGGCAGGTCACAACAACACTGAGAAATTGAAAAGAGAATACAATCAGATTGGTATGGATAAAGCTGTTGAAGTCCATGCCTTTATAGACAACATTTGGGAATACTACCTTACATCAGATATTGTAATATGCAGGGCTGGAGCGATTACTGTTAGCGAGGTCATTGCAACAGAAAGTGTTGCAATCTTTGTGCCTTTAAGCTGGTCTTCAGGTAATCATCAGTATTACAACGCAATGAGTCTTGTTGAGGATAATGCTGCCTACCTGATAAAGGAAGAAGATGGCTCTGATGACCTTGCAGATCTTATTGAAGAGCTCTACATCTCAGACGAAAAGATAGAGATTGCAAGAGGCAGGATCAGACTCCACAAAAAAGAAGATCCTACTGGCAAAATTGTTAAGAGGATAGTGGTGTTATGTTCTTAGGAAAGGTCAAAAAAATACACATGATTGGTATTGGTGGTATCGGCATGAGTGGTATTGCAGAACTTTTGATAAACACAGGTATTGAAGTAACAGGTTCGGACATAAAAAAGTCAGAGAGCACAAAAAGGCTCGAAAGACTCGGGTGTAAGATATTATACAGTCACAAAAAGGAACATATTAAAGATCAGGATGTGGTGGTGATATCCTCTGCGATAAAAGATGACAATCCAGAGGTTCTAGAAGCAAAGGAGAGGGGTATTCCAGTAATACCGAGAGCAGAAATGCTGTTTGAACTAATGCGCATGAAATACTCTGTTGCTGTAGCAGGTGCGCATGGCAAGACTACCACTACATCTATGATTGCCTCTATCCTGAATGCTGCTGGTATGGATCCCACTGTTGTCCTCGGTGGTAGACTCAGGGCATCCAACAGAAATGCACAGCTTGGTAAAGGAGAGTTTGTTGTATGTGAAGCGGATGAAAGTGACGGTAGTTTTCTCATGCTTTTGCCAACAATATGTGTAGTTACAAATATAGATAGAGAACATATGGATTTTTACGGATCCCGTGAAAGGCTGAAGAGACATTTTATAGATTTTATAAATAAGATTCCATTTTATGGTCTTGCTGTTGTGTGTCTTGATGATCCGGGTGTTATCTCCGTTATTCCTGAGATCAGAAGGCGTTATGTAACCTATGGTTTCTCACCACAGGCAGACTACCACATCCGTGGGATGAAACAGTCAGAAAAGATATGTAGTTTTGTGTTGAGTATGCCTGAAAAAAGAGAGTTGAAGATAAAAATGTCTGTGCCGGGTGTCCACAATATCTTAAATGCCACAGCATCTGTCGCGGTAGCAGAGGAGCTTGGCGTTAGTGAGAGGGTAATAAAAAAGGCACTTTTGGAATTTTCAGGCGTAAAGAGGAGATTTGAAATTGTGAGAGAGGATTCAATCAGGATTGTAGATGACTACGCTCATCATCCACGTGAGATTGAGATGTCTCTCAAGACAGCAAAGGAGATATTTCAGGGGAGGGTAATTGCCATATTTCAACCCCATCGTTATTCAAGGCTCAAGGATCATTTTGACAGCTTTGTAAAGGTACTCAGTAATGCAGATGTAGTTGTTATCACTGATGTATATCCAGCCGGCGAAAGACCAATAGAGGACATAGACAGCAAGAAGTTATACAGAAGAATGAAAGAGGTGGGGTTTAGATCGCTATTTTTTGCCAGCACCTCAGAAGAGATATTAGAAACAATAAGATCAATAGTAACTGAGAAAGATACCGTTATAACCCTTGGAGCCGGTGATATTACTGATGTTGCCAGGTTGCTTGCGGAGGTATTGTGATAGACAGAGGAGAAATAGAAAGAATATTTTGGGGAAAGATAAAGACAGGTATCTGTTTTAAGGATATTACCTCGATGGGGGTAGGTGGTAGTATCGAAGTCTTTTTACCTCTTAACGTCGAGAGTGATGATATTGAGCATTTCTTTGCAATTGCTGAGCAAAAGGCCTTTGACTGGATATGCATAGGAGATGGTACAAACATTATTGCTAATGACACCCATCATAACCTTATTGTTGTAAAATTGATTGGTGAGAGGCTGGAAAAAGAAAAAGAAAACTCCATAATTTCAGGCGCATCTGTGAGGCTTTCAAAGGTGGTAGATATGGCAAAAGATCTTTGCCTGACAGGTATGGAACCCTTTTATGGAATACCGGGGACTGTTGGTGGGGCCGCAAGGATGAATGCAGGTACAAGGGAATATTGGATGGATAGGGTAATTGATAGTCTTGAGATTGTGGATTTAAATGGCAGAAGATGGGTTGATTATGCATCGTTAAACCCTTCCTACAGAACTACGGCAATAGAAAAAGGCACATTTGTTACAAGGGTAAGATTTGGACCATTAAAAAAAGATGAAAAAGATAAAATAGAGATTAGAATGAGGGAATACATAATCAAAAGAATAAAGACGCAGCCAAGGGGTGTAAGGTGTAGTGGATCTATATTCAAAAATCCACCGGGAGATAGCGCAGGGAGACTGATCGAGATATGTGGTTTAAAAGGCAAATCCAGAGGCGGTGCATCCATAAGTGAGATTCATGCAAATTTCATTGTAAATCATGGTAATGCCACCTTTGGTGATATAATGTTTCTCATTGACCTAGCAAAAGAGAGGGTATTTAAGACCTTTGGAATTGAACTAAAAGAGGAGGTTGTAATCATAAAATGAAATCAAAAAATGAATTGAGAGTCTGTATTCTTAGTGGTGGGATATCAAAAGAGCGTGAGGTATCCATTGTTACAGGGAGGTATGTATATGAATCATTAAAGAGGCTTGGATATAAATGCAAATTGGTAGATCCAAAAGAGTGGATTGGTAAAAAAAGGATAGATCTTGGTGGTTTTGACATTGTCTTTAACGCCCTTCATGGCACCTACGGTGAAGATGGGAGGATACAGGGTCTTTTGGATTGTCTTGGCATACCCTATACAGGGTCTGATTGTCAGGCATCCGCTATCAGTATGAACAAACATATTACAAAAACCATCCTGAAAAGATCGGGCATTCCTACACCAGACTGGACAGTAGTAGAAACTGATGATTCAGGGAAATTAAATCTGCCAGCTTCTATTAACTTCCCCTTTGTTATCAAACCTATTGATGAAGGCTCAAGTGTTGATGTTTTTATCGTAAAAGACAAAAAGATGCTGGAGGCTATAAAAAGGCTTTTGCCCAAGAGAAAATACATCTTTGAAGAGTATATTGAAGGAAGAGAACTTACAGCTGCAGTCTTTGACAACAGGGCAATTGGTGCATGCGAAATTGTTGTCGAAGATGAATTTTATGACTATACGGCAAAATACAAAAGTGATAAGACAAGATATATCATTCCTCCAGAGATTGAAAATAGCCTGTTAGAAGATATACTTAAGATTGCTGAAAATACACACCATCTACTCGGATTGAGCTTCTATTCACGTACCGATTTCAGGCTCAGCAAAGATGGCATACCCTATGTCCTTGAGATTAACTCTCTGCCGGGACTGACAGATCATAGTCTGCTCCCCAAGATATGTGAACAGGCAGGAATTGAATACGACCAGATGATAGAAAAGATTCTTTTTGGGGCATTAGAGACTTGAAAAAAAGATCTAAGAAAGAGGGTTTAAAGAGTTTGTTAAAGGTAATTAATCTTTCCTTGACAGTGCTTTTTATGAGTCTTCTGGTACTACTTACGGTACGAGGACTTGAATACATTAAGATATATCTACATTCATCCTCACATTTTCGACTTAGACGTATCGTTATAGATGGCAACAAAAGGACAAAGGATGAAGAGATAATTAAAAAGGCATCCCTGAAATACGGAATGAATATCTTCGATGTGAATAAAAAAGAGGTTGAAGAAAAGATCAAAGACCTCTGGTGGATAAAGGATGTTAGGGTACAGGTTGCATATCCAGATTCAATCAAAATCCAGGTCTCAGAAAGAGATCCTCTTTTTGTTGTTCTGATGGATCAGTTTTATCTACTTGATAGAGACTACAGGATTTTTAAGGTAGTAGAGACACCCTTTGAGGCAAATTTACCTGTGATAACAGGACTTAGCGAAGAGGATTACAGAGATATAAAAAGGCGTAAAAAGTATTTAAAAACCGCTCAGAGATTTGTAGATGCCTTTAGAAGGAGTGAAATTTCTACCTCCTATGACATCGAGGAGATAAATGTATCATCAATAGGTCGTGAGGGGGCTATAGAGGTCTTTCTTGGGGGTAGACTGGGAATGGTAAAGTTGTCAATCAACGATTTCGATTTACAGTTAAAAAGACTTTTACTTGTAGACGCCTTTTTAAGAGAACAAGATGCAAAGAGTAGGTATGTTGATCTTGCGGATTATATAAAGAGGGGATGGATGGTCCTCTCTCTAATGGATAATGAAAATAAAAGAGGAGGGTGATTTCATGAACAAACAACCAAACAATATGATTATAGGTCTGGACATCGGCACCACAAAGATATGTGCTATTGTGGGGCTGATCCAGCCAGATGGGACTGTAGATATAGTGGGGATTGGTACAAATCCGTCAAATGGGCTGAGGAAGGGAGTTGTTATCAATCTTGACAGGACAGTAGAATCCATCAGAAAGGCAATAGAAGAGGCAGAATTGATGGCCGGGGCAGAGATTACTAATGTCTATGCAGGGATTTCAGGAAGTCACATTATGGGGATGAATTCACAGGGAGTTGTGGCGATCAAGAACAAAGAGGTAACAGAGGCAGATATTCGAAGGGTAATTGACGCGGCAAAGGCGGTCAATGTACCTGCAGAGCGTGAAATAATTCATATAATTCCACAAGAATTCAAGGTTGACACTCATGATGGGATAAAAGATCCAAGAGGAATTACCGGTACAAGGCTTGAGGTAAACGTACATATTGTTACTGCAGCAGTAACAAGTGCTCAAAACATTATAAAATGTGCAGATAGAGCAGGACTTATTGTCAACCAGATTACACTCCAGCAGCTGGCGTCAGCAGAAGCAGTACTTGATGAGGAGGAAAAGGAGCTTGGAGTTGCACTTGTTGATATAGGCGGTGGAACTACAGATATAGCTGTGTTTCATGAAGGGAGTGTTAAACACACCTCAGTGCTATTAATTGGAGGTAACAATATTACCAAAGATGTGGCTTATGCAATTATGACATCCCAGAGTGATGCTGAGAAGATCAAAATAAAATATGGATGTGCCATGGCATCTAAGGTTGAAAGGGATGAAGAGATAGAAGTACCTTCAATAGGAGGTAGAAAACCTCGATTTATTCAGCGGCAGGTAATATGTAACGTTATTGAACCAAGAGTAGAAGAGATATTCTCGCTTGTAAAGAAGAATCTTGAGATACACAATGTGGCAGATAAACTTGGAGCAGGCTGTGTAATTACTGGCGGCACTGCACTGTTAGAGGGTATCGATGAGCTGGCAGAGCGGATTTTAGATATGCCTGTTCGTGTAGGTGTGCCGAAGAATATTGGAGGTCTTGTAGATGTTGTGAGTTCACCAATATATTCTACAGGGGTTGGCCTGATATTATCAGCAGTAAGATTTGGTGATGATGAGATGTTTAGACCAAACGCTCCAAACTTTTTTGAAAGACTGAGGGAGCGTTTTGTAGAATTAATAAGAGAAATTTTTTAGAGGAGGGTCCTATGATTATTCCAGAAAATGCAGGTAAAGAAATGCGTGCAAAGATCAAGGTGATAGGTGTTGGTGGAGGTGGAGGTAATGCTATCAACACCATGATAGAACAGAATCTTCAAGGTGTTGAGTTTATAGCAGCAAACACTGATGTACAGGCTCTTGAAAGGAATCTTGCACCTATAAAGATTCAGCTTGGTGATGGTATTACAAAGGGTCTTGGTGCTGGTGGGATCCCAGAAAAGGCACGTAATGCTGCACTTGAATCGCAGGAGAGGATTGATGAGGTCCTAGAAGGATCTGATATGGTATTTATTACAGCAGGTATGGGTGGAGGTACCGGTACCGGTGCTGCACCTATTATTGCCGACATTGCAAGGGCCAAAAATATCCTTACGGTTGGTGTGGTAACCAAACCATTTCGCTTTGAAAAGAGGAGACGGATGGAATATGCCCTGCAGGGTATCGCAGAGATGAAGGAGGCAGTAGATACACTCATTGTAATACCCAATCAAAAATTACTTGAACTTGCTGATGATGACATGCCTATCATGGATGCCTTTAA
>CAYSBA010000016.1:0-10551 GCA_964429075.1 uncultured bacterium | reverse complement strand
ATAATACCTTTGCAAGATATGTTTCACCATCAATTGCAAAGAAGATCCTTGAGACAAGTGATAGAAGGTCATTGACTGGAGATATGGTAAAGGTCAGTGTCCTATATATGGATATAAGAAACTTTACCACTATAGTTGAATACAAGGGTGCATCGAGTGTATTGGAGATGCTTAACTCCTTTTACTCTATTGTACTTGATGTAATTTTAAAAAATGGAGGAACAATAGACAAGATTATCGGTGACGCAGTTATGGCATACTTTGGTGCCCCTCTACCACAGGAAGATCATGCAAAAAGGGCTGTAAGATCTGCTATCGAGATTATTGAGAAACTTGAGACATTTAATGAAGGGCAGTTAAAAAAGGGTGAACCTGCCTTTAGGGCTGGGTTTGGAATATCAACAGGTCTGGTCCTTGCAGGGGAGATCGGCTCTGACAAATTTGTTGACTACACTATCATTGGTGATACAGTAAATATTGCAGCAAGGATTCAGGAGGAGAGTAAAAATCTATCTGGTAAGACCCTTCTTGTATGTGAAGATACATACAGACAGGTAAAGGATGAGATAAAAATGGAGGAGTATGGTTATGTTACCCTCAAAGGGAAGCACAATAAAGTCCGTCTCTACATGCTTGCTTCTTAGTATAGCTTTTTTACAACTGTCGTGCTCATCAAAGAAAGTCAGCAATGAGATGGAGATCGATATTGGTAAATCACATACCAAAAAAGAAATAAAAGAAGAAGAAAATATAAAGCAAAATACAAAAGAAAAAAAAGACCTGGCTCTCAAACCAGAAAAGAAACCAAAAAATAGGCAAAAGCAATCGACGAACAGCGAGATGGAACTCAAGTTTTTACGTACCAATAGGGATGCCATCTGGAAGGTTGCAAAAAGTAAGGGCTTAATACCGGGGGATCCTCATCCTGTTGTGGAGATGCTAGAAAAACTTGACCGCGAGATTAAATCAAAAAACATAAAGACGGCAAACAAGACCCTGATAAAGATACAGGATATGTTAGAACGATTTAAATTAACAGAAGAATTCCTGGACAAAAAGATAAAACGCCTTGATAAGATGTATAAAAGTGCCAGGCTGGATGCAGATAAAAAGGATGTTGTTGGACTTCTGTTGTTTAAGGCCAGTGATCAACTCATGAAGGGCAGGCTTGTTGATGCCAACAAGACATTGAACAGGATCTACAAGATGCTTAGATCAAGATAAATCAATCCTATTTCTAACAATTTACAAAATATCCTGTTGATAGTAAAAGAAATCAACAGGTCAAGATGAAGATAGTCGCAACTGGAGCTTCTGGTTTTATTGCAAACAGGTTGATTGGCTTTCTGGTGCAAAAAGGGCACTCAGTTATTCCTGTATCGAGAAGAGGGAAGGAGGTGGGCTGGGATCCACAATCTGGCAGGGTCTGGGGTGATCCTTTCAATGGAGCAGATTGTGTAATAAATCTTGCTGGTGAGTCTATCTTTGGCATATGGAGCGCTGATAAAAAAAGAAAGATACATGAGAGCAGGATCTTGTCTACAAAGCTTGCAGTTGAACAGATACAACGATACAGGATACCACTTTTCCTTTGTGCTTCTGCTGTTGGGATTTACGGTAACAGGGAGATGGAGCCACTTACAGAAAAAAGCCCACCCGGTAAAGGGTTTATGGCTGATGTGTGTATAGATTGGGAACATGAGGCACTTGAGGCAGAGATTACAGGAACAAGGGTTGTTTTGATGAGATTTGGTGTTGTGCTTGATAAAGATGGAGGTATGCTACCAAAGGTTGCAATTTTACCAAGACTGAGGATTATCCCTGTGCCTGGTCGTGGGATGAATTATCTTTCCTGGATTCACATTGATGATCTGAAAAATGCAGTTGAGTTTATTATAGAGAATGAAAAGATTTCAGGTCCTGTTAATATAGTTGCGCCATCCCGTACACGAACAAAAGATTTTTACCGTATGTTAAAGGAGGTGGTGGCTGGAAGATTCGGTATTTTATTGTCGATCCCAGAAATTATTATTCTTTTTTCATTCGGTGATCTGGGGAGAGAATTGCTGCTTGGCAGTCAGATGGCAATACCTACAAAGCTTGAAGAAAACGGTTTTAAATACAGTTATCCTGATCTTAAAAGTGCATTAGAATCGTTGTTAAAAAAAGATGGCTGAGTTCTCCAACAAGATAAAGCCTAGCAATAAGATTACTCCAATGCTTTCCCAGTACTTCCACTTCAAGAGGTTGTACAGGGATACGATACTTATGTTCCGACTTGGTGATTTTTATGAGATGTTCTTTGATGATGCAAAAAAGGCCTCTGAGATACTCGATATTGCACTGACAGCACGTGATAACAGGGGTGAAAAGATACCTATGTGTGGCGTCCCATACCATAGTGTGGATAAGTATATATTAAAGCTAATAAGGGCCGGCGAGAAGATTGCAATCTGTGAACAGGTTGAAGACCCTAAAAAGGCAAAGGGAATAGTGAAACGGGACGTAGTAAGGGTCATAACACCGGGAACAGTCATTGAAGAAGAATTTCTGGATTCTGATACAAACAACTTTCTGTGTGCGGTTGTAAAGACTAAGGATAAATATGTGGTGGGCTACTGTGATGTTTCCACAAAAGATGTGTTTGTTGTTGAGCTTCCTGGTTATAATGAACTTATAAAGGAGCTAAACAAGATATCACCAGCAGAGCTGATAACCCACAAAGAGATGAAGGATCTAAGAGATGTCCTGAAGTCAACACGGTTTGAATTTGTAGAAGACAAAGATCACAATTTGGATCCAGCTGATAAAGCGATCTTACTTTTGAGGGAGTATGTTGAGAAAAACCTGCCAGGTGCATGGGATGGGATGAAACCTCCAGAAAGGTTGAACTACAAAAGGGAGATGGTCCTTGATGATGTTACAACAAGGACTCTTGAGATATTTAAAACCCTGTATGAAGGTGAAAGGCGAGGTAGTTTGATATGGGCGCTCGATAGGACAAGGACTCCAATGGGCGCAAGGATGTTGAAACGATGGATTGCATCTCCCCTTCTCGATATCTATAAGATCAACGATCGATACAATGCTGTAGAGTATTTTGTTGACCGCAATAGATGGAAAGATCTAATAAATCTTCTAAAGGGTATTGCAGATCTTGAAAGACTTATTTCAAGGTTAAGTGGGGTAGGTCTTAGACCTCCTGATGCTATAAGAATTTCAAAATCTATAGATCAGATTATCTTATTGAGGTCGGCACTTTCTGATGTCGATACTGATGTCTTATCACCACCGAAGAGCGATGTGGGTGAGCTTGCTGCATTAACTAAAACCATAAAAGAGACCATTGTTGAAGAGCCGCCAATAAATATAAAAAATGGTGGATTTATAAGAGATGGTGTTGATAAGGAACTTGATGAACTCAGACTGCTTTCAAAGGATGCAACTACCAAGATACTTGAGTGTCAACAGCGTGAGAGGGATAGAACAGGGATACAATCTCTTAAGATAAAATATAATAAGGTTTTTGGTTATTACATTGAGGTATCTAAGGCAAATCTGCACCTTGTCCCTGAAGACTATATAAGGAAACAGACCCTGGTTGGGTCTGAGAGGTTCATAACGCCTGAATTAAAAGATCTTGAAAGTCGCATACTGAATGCAAAAGAGAGGATAATAGAACTTGAAAAGAGGATTTTTTCAGAGGTTGTTGAAGAGATAAAAAAAAGAGAGGATATTATCCTTGAATATGCAAGCTGGGTTGCTCGGGTCGATTGTATTAGATCACTTGCAGAGGTAGCCGTAACAAACAATTATTCAAGACCTGAAATTACGCAAAAGCTTTATCTGAGTCTAAAGTCAAGCAGACATCCTGTTGTGGAACTGCTTACAAAAGAGCCATTTGTTCCCAATGATGTTGAGCTTTCAGACGAAAAAGATAGAATAATGATCATAACAGGTCCCAATATGGCGGGGAAATCAACACTGATCAGACAGGTGGCTTTGTGTGCTCTCATGGCTCAGATAGGATCTTTTGTACCTGCTGATAGTGCAACTTTACCGCTTTTTGACAGGATATTTACCCGGATTGGCACCGGTGATAGGCTTGCCTGGGGAATGAGTACATTCATGGTTGAGATGACAGAACTTGCCAACATAATAAAGGGAGCTACAAAGAGAAGTCTCGTTGTACTTGATGAAATCGGGAGGGGCACAAGCACATATGATGGGATCTCTATTGCCAGTGCAGCGCTCGACTATATATATAAAGAGATAGGTTGTCTTACCCTCTTTGCTACCCATTTCCATGAACTTGCCGATATGTTTGCAAAGAAAGAGCATGTGGCTAATTATAATGTGGAAGTTAAGGAGTGGAATGGCGAGGTAATATTTCTGAGGACCCTTGCAAAAGGGGTGGCCCCCAGATCATACGGGATTGAGGTTGCCTCTCTTGCCGGCCTCCCAGAAAAGATGCTGAACAATGCCAAAAAGATATTAAATGAACTGCAACACAGATTATCAGATTTTAACAAAAAAAATGAAAATTCACGAAAATCACCATGGCAGATGGAGCTTTTTGCTGCAGAAAAAGATGATAGATTTGAACAAATCATCAATGAAATAAGGAGACTGGATATCAACAAAATAACCCCCTTAGATGCACTCATCTTCCTTTCAAAAATCAAAAAAAGGCTGGAGTAATTCGAATGTCGCACAGGATAGCTCTTTTGACAGTTTTACTCATTACCTTTGTCATAAATCTTAGTGCTCAGGATAACTACTACAACAGGGCAAGAAAGGCCTACTATGAAAGGATTTCAAAAAAAGATCTAAAAGAAAAGGATTATTATAAGCTAATAGAACTATTCGAAGAGTCATATAAAAAAGACAAACAAAAGATTCTGAGAGGCAAAGCAGCCTTTATGGTGGTCAAGCTGGCATATATCGGATACAAAAGGCACAAAAAAGACAGTCTTTATAAGAAACTACTGGAATATAACAAAAAGATTCAAAAGATTATGGTACCGGTCTCATTGATAGATGATTGTCTTGTAATGGTTGCAAAGGCCTCCTACGAGAGAGGAGAAAGGGATTTATCACGCCTTTTTCTTGAGAATATAGTAAGAGAATATCCACAATCTGATCAATATTCTCTGGCTGTAAGGTTATTACAGAGGTGGTTTGGAGAAGAAAAGGCCGTTCACAAGACAGTTGAGATAAAGAGACATACTGGTGGAAAAGATGGGTTGATCTTACTCAAAGGGATAAAGATAGATAAGAACAGTTCGGGTTTCAGGGCAATCCTCTATTTTTCTGGGAGAAAAGATTATGTGGTTGGTCACATAATTGGTTCGAATGAAAGGATATATGTTGATGTACCAGATTGTCGTATTGGCAAGGGTGTAAAGAGAGTTGAAACCTATAGCCATAGTCTACTTGAAAGGATCAGGGTTGCATATAACGATATAAAGAAAGTGAGGGTGGTGTTTGATCTAAAAAAGGCATCCCACTTTAAAGATTTCTGGATGGAAAATCCATCACGACTTGTAATTGATATAGGCCCTGAGATTATTGAAAAGAAAAATGAAGTCGACTCTGTGATCTTAAAGAATATCCATAAGGATGTAAAAAAGAAGGTCAATAATATAGAAGATCATCATAAAAAAAGACCGATCGTTGTGATAGACCCTGGACACGGTGGAGAAGATCCAGGTGCAATTGGTTACAGGAGGGTTGTAGAAAAAAAATTGGTCCTTGATATTGCAAAAAGGGTTGCAGAGATGCTAAAAAGAGATGGTGTATCTGTATATCTAACAAGGACAAAGGATGTTTTTATCCCCCTTGAACAGAGGACTGCATACGCAAATTCGTTGAATGCAGATCTTTTTGTGTCAATACATGCCAATGCATCTAAGAGTAGATTATCGCATGGTATAGAGACATTCTTTCTGGATAATACAACAGATGAATATGCCAATAAGATCGCTGCAAGGGAGAATGCTATCAGTAAAAAACAGGTTACAGAGTTGCAGCTGCTACTTGCAGACCTTGAAAGCACTGCAAATATTGAGTATTCGATTCGCCTTGCCGGAAAGATCCAGAAGAACCTTGTTGAAAATCTAAAAAAATACTATAGCGATGTTGTGGATCTTGGTATAAAGGGTGCACTCTTTTATGTCCTGTGGGGCGCAAAGATGCCAAGTGTCCTTATAGAGATTGGCTTTATCACAAATCCAAAGGAGGCAGAGCGTTTCATAAACGAAAGATACAGGCAGAGGGTTGCAGAATCGATATTTTCAGGTATAATGGAGTTTCTAAATGGTAGTCAAAATATAACTATCGAATAATATTGATGTTTGGGAGATAAGATGGCAAAGAAGGTAACCGTAGAGTTGGATAAGACTGATAAACTGTACTTAAAAGAGGTTACAAAAGGGCTTGGTGTGACAGCAAGACATATGTTTAAAAATCTCTTTGCAAAGAAGGATCGTTACACCGATACCCTCTCCTATCCTGAAGAACGGGTGACATACTCAAAAAGATGGCGGGGGATGCACAGATTGCTTTTGAGAAAGGATGGTAAGGTTAGATGTGTGGCCTGTTATATGTGTGCAACTATATGCCCGGCTAAGTGTATTGAAATAGAGGCTGCAGAGGGAGAAGCGGGGGTCAAGGAGAAATATCCCAAAAGCTTTAAAATAAATGAACTCAGATGCATATTTTGTGGCCTGTGTGTTGAGGCCTGTCCAGAGGATGCTATAAGGATGGATACAGGGGTACACGTTGAGCCATTTAAAAACAGAGAGGATGCAATCTTTGATCTAAACAGACTGATAGACAATAACAAGTATTGTAAAGATGCAGGCTGAGGTAGAATTAGTAGCAATAACTCCCAATGCTGAGAAGGTGATAGAATCGGCAGGTCGAACCTGTTATCTGTCTTTAAACAAAATCACAGATTCGAGTGAAAAGGGATTTATACAATCTCTGATAAAGAGAGGACATCTATCGGTGCTGGAGCATGCAGCTGCTACCTTCAGGATCAGAGGAGGTTCTCGTGCGTTCACACATCAGCTGGTACGACACAGACTTGCATCCTTTTCTCAACAGTCACAGAGATATGTGAAAGAATCCGGTTTTAGATTTGTTATACCCCCATCTATCAATGAAGATCCTGCGCTCAAAGAGAGGTTCGAAGATTTTATGGAACAGGCAAGGAAACTTTATGAGTTCTTTTTAGAAAGAGACATAAAAAAGGAGGATGCACGATATATACTGCCAAATGCAGTGGTCTCAGAGATTGTAGTCTCTGCAAATCTGAGGGAATGGCGTCATATCCTCAAACTACGCTGTCACAGATCTGCCCAGTGGGAAATAAGGCAAATTTGTATGGAGATACTCCGGATACTTAAACAGAATACACCATCAGTATTTTTTGATTTTGTAATAAACAGCGATGGCACCTCTGCAGAGACCCCATACAAAGAGTCCTGAATGTTAATCGTTCAAAAATATGGTGGCACATCAGTAGCCAATCTCGATAGAATAAAATATGTTGCTACAAGATGTCTTAGGGTAGTGCAGGGTGGTCATAGGCTTGTGGTTGTGGTATCTGCAATGGCGGGGGAGACAAACAGGCTAATAGAAATGGCATATAGTGTTACCAGCAGGCCGTCAAAGAGAGAGCTTGATGCACTGGCAGCTACAGGTGAGCAGATCACATCCTCACTACTTGCAATGACCCTCTCTGCTATGGGTCAAAAGGCTATCTCATTACTCGGTTTTCAGGCAAAGGTGCTCACTGATAGAAGATATGGGGATGCAAGGATATTAAGTGTGGATACAGAAAAGATAAGATCAATACTCGAAAAGGGTTATGTGGCAGTTATTGCAGGCTTTCAGGGGATTGATGATCAGGGTAATATAACAACCCTCGGGAGGGGTGGATCAGATACAACAGCTGTGGCCATTGCTGCAGCCCTTAATGCCGATTTATGTGAGATATATACCGATGTAGAGGGTGTATACACTGCCGATCCAAACATTGTAAGTAATGCAAAAAAACTCGATAAGATCTCCTACGATGAGATGCTGGAGTTGTCTTCATTGGGTGCAAAGGTATTGCATAGTCGTTCTGTGGAGATGGCCAAGAAATATGGCGTAAGACTCTGGGTAAAATCAACCTTTACTGATAATACTGGTACCCTCGTAACAGAGGAGGATAAGGATATGGAAAAGATTGTTGTTTCTGGGATCACCTATGAAAGGGGAGTTGCACTGATAAATATAAAAGGCATGAAAGATATGCCTGGGATGGCCTATAGATTATTTAATCCTCTTGCCGACAAGGAGATTGTTGTTGATATGATTGTACTGAACATCACACCTCAAGGTGGTCTTGATCTGAGTTTTTCTGTCTCAAAAAAAGATCTTGAGAAGGCTGTAGAGATTTTAAAGGACCTTAAAAAAGACCTCGGATACAAAGAGATGAGTACATCAAGCAATATGTCAAAGGTTTCTGTGGTTGGTGTAGGTATGAAAACCCATGCAGGGGTTGCCGCAAGGATGTTTGAGATCCTTGCAGAGGAGGGGATAAACATATACCTTGTAAATACTTCGGAAATTAAGATTAGCTGTGCAATAGAAGAAAAATATACTGAACTTGCAGTAAGAGCTCTTCATGATGGTTTTATTGAACATATAAGACCTGCTACCCTCCGGTAGTTTTTTATAGACAATAGACTCATTTTGTTGTATATGGCATAAAACTCAATTTTGAGAGAGGAGGAAATGGGACTAATCAATCAGGAAAAGACATTGAAAAAGGTTGCTTCCATCTTAAATGGTGAAGCCAGACAGAATGATAAGATTGTGAAAGAATTTGAAAGATCGTTCCCGGATTGTGAATTTAACAATGGTCTAAAAAAGACAAAAGAGATACTTGAAAAAGACCTGAAGGGTCCTGAAGATTTCTCTGGGCTCGATGAGCCATTTAAAGCTGCAAGTATGTATGTCTTGAAAAAGCGAGATATGGTTGATCTTCTTTTCTATTTTGCAATAAATGATCCGAGTAAACTGGTGAAAAAGACTGCAAGGCATGCACTTGTCATGTTGAAGGCAGAGGGTAAAGATATTGAACTACCAAAAGAGAATGTGACACCTATGATTACTGCTCCAGAACCTGTTGAACCAATCTCAATAAGCATGCCCGTATCAAATGGTGGAAGTTACATGTTGTTTTACTGTGATAGAGAAGATAAATACACGATAAACTTCTTTACAGTTGGTATAAATCATACAGGTATACTTGCTGAATTTAAACTTGATGTCGTTGAAAACAGGGGATATAGACAGTTTCTAAAGAATGTAAAAAAGTCAGACAATATAATGTACTTTCAGACATCCAACGACTATATAAAATATCTGATTAATCGAGCTGCAGAAAGAACAAAGGCTTTAGAAATTCCACTACCAAAGGTTTATCTTGAATTTCAGGATAAGTTTGACTTTGAAGGGGATAATCCCAATCCTGTTCTAAAGGATATCACCTATGAAGATATTGAAAAAGAGATTGAAGAGTTAAAACAAAAGACACTTGATCTAAAGGATATCGAGGGGGAGGGTAATATCTATATTGTACAGCCCGATATACTTGTTGAGGTCAGAAAGAAGGCAAAAGAACTTGGTGAATCCAGATTAGAAGTAGATACAGAAACAAAAGAGGAATATGATTATAACGAGATTGTAAAGGTTGTACATAACAATATGAAAAAGGAGTATCTTGAGCACTATGTGGATATTTTTGAGCTCATGGCATACCACTTATGGCGAAAGGATGAGACTGATCTTGCAAAGCTGGCACTTGCTGTTGCCTTACTAGTAAAAAGGAGTGAGGGCAAAATCCTGGAGATACCCTATTTTGAAGCAGTATTTAAAGAGCAGTGGAAAGAGCTAAAGAATATTGAAGAGGCTGAAAAAATGAATCAGCCACAGGAGTCATCCCCGGTTATAAATGCACAGGAAAAGTCTTCTGAGAGTGAATGACCATCCTTTGAAACTACAGCGTCCTTTTTGATAGTATATCTATAGATTGTGTTCTGCTTCAGACATTGAGCCGGTTCAAATATAATTGTGTTAGAGCTCTGCTGGCTTAAGAAGACGCTACCATTTACAGGCTCTGTACCGCTATCAGTAACCTCCTGTACTATAATAGAACCTGTAAAATTTTCAGAATTTTGATCGATTTCCTTGTTGAAAACTACAACTATTGAAGTATTTACAGTTATATTTATGCTCCCACAACCTGGTGCCTGATTTACAATAACAAGGTCTTCTGTAGGTGGTGGCAAGACTACGGTTGGATTGCCACAGTCTGTGATCATGAAAGATATAATTAAAAGCAGGATGAATAAAAAATAACTTTTTTTCACAGTACACCTCCAACAGTAAAATTACTGGTGGTCATTATTTGTTTTATAAAACGATGCGTTTTTTTTGTCAAATTTATCAAATTTAATTTTAAAAGAAAAAAATTGTTATTTTATAGTAAGG
>CAYSBA010000015.1:0-10606 GCA_964429075.1 uncultured bacterium | reverse complement strand
CAACTGATTCCAGTAAGAAGAGATTGAATTTATAGTAAATTGACACCGAATGTCACTAACTTTAACATACGTAAGCTAAATGAGATATAATAACTCCAAAACCAACCCGGGGTAGAGAGGTGCCTTTGATGGATAAAAATATAGGTCAAAAACAATCGCGTAGGCATGCCCTGTGCCTTCCCAGAATAAACTACAATACTTCGATCCTTTATTGCATGTGCCTGTACAAAACAATACTAGACTTTACCCTGCTTTACTAAAGTATGGACAAGTACCAGATATATAAAGTCCATCCAGGCAAAAATCTTGACACTCGATATTTTTTATAATAGCTTACTATTGTTGATATCTTTATTAAGGGTGTGTTAAGTGAATGGAATCTGTCCATCTTGTGGCAAAAGCTATGACATCGGGAATATTGATCCCTCTTTTGTGAAGTGTCCCCGTTGTAAGGTCTCTCTCGTTTCTGAAGAAGAACTAAAGGATTCTCAAGAGCAATCTGTGGATACATCTTCTGAAGCTAAAGGTGATAAGGAGCAGAATACGTCCGCATTAAAGCAAAAAGAGGAGCCACAGGAGGATTCATCCTGGGCCAAAGAGGTTGAGGAAGGTACACAAGGGATAGGTATAGAAGAAGAAGACAGCTCCTGGGCAGAGGAGGTTGAGGCTGTAGAATCGAGTGTGACCCCTCCAGCATCCCAGGAGCAAAAAGAGATTGTAGGGTCTCCAAAGGCAGATCACGAATCCTTGAGCTGGGCTGAGTCACTCGATCTTGGCGTTGCCTCTCAACCACCACATAAAGAGACACCTGTGCAGGAAACGCAACCTCCAGTAGAAGAGGTTATAGAAAGTCCTCCTCCTATGGAGGCTGGTACAAAAGAAAGTGCTCAACAGCCTGAAAATCCTGTACCTTACGAACCTCCAAAAAAGGCAGCTCCGCCTCCGTCAGAGAAGTTACCAGAAGAGGATAACGCATTTACCCAGGCTGTCGATACCGGGCCAATACCCACAGATTTTACAGCAGAACAGCCCCCATCTTCAAAAAAAAAGATTATTATTATTGGAGTAGTCTTAGTTGGTGTTATAGCTATTGGTCTGTTTTTTCTGCTCAGCTCAGGCTCAAAAAAACAGGCCAGTTCCAAAAAAGTAACTGTTCATAAGGCAAAAGAAAAAGATTTAAAAGAAAAAAAGGTCGTCGACCAAAAAGAAAAAAAGAAAACGGAGTCCTCAAAAGAGGTCAAGGCCAAAGAAGAGAAGGTTGAAAATATTAAAACAGCCAAACAAAACACAGAAACAAAACCTATCAATAAAAAAACCAAAACCTCTGCCGAACATAAAAAAGAGACAAAAATCAAGAGAAAAAAGGCCAAAAGGCCAAAGAGGGTTGCTAAAAAGAGGGCAAATAAAAAGAATAATGTTGACAATGAAGTACTCAAGAGGGCAGAGGATCTTGTGAAAGAAGGTAACTCTCGTCTTATGAATGGCGATTATGAAAACGCAATAAAGATGTACAAGGCAGCTATAAAGATAGCTCCTACATATCCTGCTCCTTATAGAAATCTCGGCGTTGCATATGCCAGAATGAACAATCCAAGGATGGCTGTAAAGTATTATAAAAAGTTTTTAAAACTTGCCCCTTACTCAAAAGAGGCACCACAGATAAGAAAGATCATACAGGACTATTACGGACAGTAAAAAAGGACCGCTGTGATTGGTACAGGGCTTTTTCTTCTAAAAGGTCCGCTTTCTACACTTGAAAGGCCACCCTCTGTATTCATTGATCCGGGGCTGTTCGATAAAAATCTCATTAAAGAGATTAGTACTTTTATTAAATTAGGCTGGGGCATTGTACCGATTATAATTGAAGATGCGAATAATAAGGAAACAATCCTCTCTATAGATCTGTGGAACAGACGTGTGCCAAGCCTGATCGGAAGTTCAGAACTTTTGGAATTAAGTGTTTTGCTACCAGGTAAGAGTATTGATATCATTGCAGGTTCATCCCTTTGCCTTGAAGATCTGATAGTACAGCTTGAAGATATAGGTTATAAAAAGTCTCCTGCAGTAACAAAATCGGGTCAGTTTTTTGTAAGAGGCTCCACACTAATAGTATATCCACATTTTAGCAATACCCCCTATAGGATTGAGACAGCTTTTGACAAGGTCATCAAAATAAAGGCATTTAAACCCGATACAAACATCACTGGCGAAACTAAAAAGATTCTTACAATTTCTGGCATTGGTAATAAAAAAAAGAAGCTAAAGGATATCTTAAAAAGCTACAGCGTCTACTTTTTTGTGGTATCTGATAGTCTTCAAAACAGATACCCGACGTTGACAATAAATACCGGCCCTATATGGATATGGCAGGATACAAAAATAGATCCTAAGATAACAGCTATAAATATTGATGCGTCAGGGACTCTTCGTGAGAACAGACTGGATAGATTTTTTGATGTTATAAAAAACGAGATTGAAAGGGGACACAGAATAGATGTTTTTTGTAGGAATACAGACGAATTACAGTTTGTATACGATGTGCTTGAAAGGAGAGGATATTCTGCTCGCTTTTCAGATGACTTTGATGAGTATCAGGATTCGACTATATATTTGAGACTCGGCAACATATCCCATTCTTTTAGATCAGACAGGTATAATTACTGCGCAATAAATTTTTCTACAATCCTGAAGAACAAAAGACTCGTAAAGAAATTAGGTCCCTTAAGAAAGAAGAGAGTTGCTATAAATCCAGGTGCCTTCGTGGTCCACAGACAGCATGGCATTGGTATCTTTAAAAGACTTGTAACAAAACGTTTTGTGAATAAAGAGGAGGAGTTTCTCGAAATAGAATATGCAGATGAGGCAAAACTATTTGTACCTGTAACCTCTATAGATCAGATAAGACCATACAGTTCGGTATCAGAGCGTATCCCAAAGATTGATTCGCTCGGAAGATCAGCATGGAAACAGAGGTTAAAGAAGGCAAAAAGGGCTGCAGAACTGCTTGTATATCAGCTTGCTGAACTATACAGCACTCTCAGTATTACTGAGAGAAGACCATACAGACTACCTGAAGAGTTCGATGAGTTTATGGATCGTTTCCCCTATGAACATACAGAGGATCAAAAGAAGGCCATTTTAGATATTATAAATGATCTTACTGAAACCAATACACCTATGGATAGACTAATCACAGGGGATGCAGGGTTTGGAAAGAGTGAGGTGGCTCACCTTGCTTCATTTATAGTAGCAAAGAACAACAGACAGATTCTTTTTATGTGCCCCTCAACAATTCTGGCATCACAGCACTTTGAAAAGGCAAAAGAGAGGTTGTCTGATGCGGGTATACGTATAGGTCTTTTATGTTCTTTTGTGTCTGAAAAACAGCAGAAAAAGGTTATTTCGGATTTTAAAAGCGGAAATCTCGACATGTTAATAGGAACCCATAGACTGCTTTCTTCAGATGTGAGGATTAAAGACCCAGGTCTTTTGATTATCGATGAGGAACAGAATTTTGGAGTAAAACAGAAGGAACTCTTTAGAAAAAGGTATCCTTACATAGATGTACTTACACTTTCAGCCACACCGATCCCGAGAACCCTTTACATGGCCGCATCAGGTCTCAAGAATATAAGCGTTATATCAACTCCGCCAACTAATCGTATACCTGCAACTGTTCATATAATCTCTGGCAAAAGATCTCAGCTAAAGTCAATTATTGAAAAAGAGATAGAGAGAGGTGGTCAGGTCTTTTATCTCTTCAACAGAATAAGGGGACTGAAAGAACGGGCTGATTCGTTACGCGATCTACTTGAGCCTTCAGTAAAGGTTCAGATGGCTCACGGAAGGATGGATAGAGATGAACTTGAGATGATATTCTGGGAATTTGTAGAAGGTAAGATAGATGTCCTTGTGAGTACTACAATTATTGAGAATGGAATCGATATACCAAATGCAAATACAATCATTATAGAGGGGATAGAAAATCTTGGACTTGCCCAGCTCTATCAGCTAAAGGGTAGGGTTGGAAGAGGTGAAAGGGAGGGCAGGGTCTATATGATCTTTAATGAAGATTTCTTCAGGAATAAAAAGAGATCACAGAAGGTTTTGAAAAGGGTAGAGATTATAAAAGAGCTGAGTGAACCTGGTATGGGTTTTCGCGTTGCAGAGGCAGATTTAGAGCTGAGGGGTGCTGGTGAACTGCTTGGAGAGCAACAGTCGGGGGGAATTTCTGCTGTAGGGATCCATATGTATCTCGATCTTGTCAAGGAGGCAGCTCAAAGACTCCATGGAAAGAGTATAAGGCCTCCATCATTTGTTGATGTAAAACACCCCTTTTCTGCCCTTTTGCCAAAGGATTATATAGAAAACCCTGCTGAGAGACTGATATACTATGAGGAAATAGGTCACTGCAATGATGAATCTAAGTTAGACAGACTCCAGTTAGAGTTGAAAGAGCTATTTGGTCCACTGCCGGATAGTGTTGTAAATCTTTTTGATACTGTAAGGTTAAAGATCCTTGCATCAACAGCAGGGATTGAATCGATTGACATAAGTATGAACAGGATATCCATATCCTTCTGGGAGGAGATCAGTCCTGATGTAACATCTGTAATGAAGCTTATAACAAAAGAGAATGGGAGGATTACACCAAGGGGTATTGTGTCTATCCCTGTAGACAAAGAGGCCATGAAACATAGACCCATTTTTTACTGTATAGAAAAGCTTAGCTCTCTCTTTAGTACAGACGAAAGAAATATCAATGAAAAAAAGGATGATTCAGTCTGAACTCTGAGATTAAAAATCTACCTTTGCCTTGATGTAAACCATATCGAGATCTTTCAACATATCAAAGAAGCCGGGACCTTTTGAACCTACATAGAAGGCTCCAATCATAATAGAGGTGCTGTCGTAGGGTATCCACTCGATGTCAGGAGATAATATCCAGCCATAATTGTTCCCTACATCCTGCCAGTCGAGTATTGCGATTCCACTGATCAATGTAATCTTCAGCTTCTCTCTAAAGAGTTTTTCTTCGAGTCTCAAAAAGAGGTAATCATTGATATTATTCTCGTCTCCACGCTCACCAAACAGGCCGTGTGCATACTGAAGATTGAGGTACATGTTCCACGAAAAATTGTAGTCAAAACCTGCAACAAGATGATAGTAAGGGAAGGTGCCTATTTTGTTGGTTTCATTTGTTATAGTATTTTGTGGATTAGACGGATCGGGGCTTTTTATCTTTGTAGATACATCATCACCCACAAAAAAGAGGGCGGTTTCTATCCACCATCCAATACCGTATAATTCACCGGCAAGGTCTGCGCCGACTACATCCTGCTTAAAAAGTCCCATTGTGATGTCCTGGTGTAATTTTGTGGGATCTTCTTGATCAGGATATATGTCAATATGACTGGCATACGGTATTGGGTCGTAGCCATGTAGATAACTCAAAGAGTAGTCGATATTAAAAAGGGTGCCCTTTAGCTTTATTGCACCAACAGAGTGGGAGAGATCGTAGGAGGGTTGGTCAAAAAAAAGAGCTGTAATCATATTCTGCTGGTTGCCAGAGTTGTTCTGAGATAGAAAAAATGCATTATCCTGTGGTAAGAGTGATGGCTTCTGTGAAGGTGCCCAGATTGTCTCAAGAGATAGATATTCAAAGATGCTGTATTCAAGCTTGATTGCAAGAGATGGAATATGATCTGTAAAGTTCAAAAGGTCAGAAAAATCGTTTGGATTGATGTTATCTGTTGGGTTGATGCCGTCTGCAGTCCCCCATGCAATCCTCTGCTTTCCTATCCTCAGATCAAGTCCATCAATGCCAAGGTCATAAATATCAAGGTATGCCTCCCAGAGGAGTATATCGATGGGATACTGTCCTGAAGGGCTGGAAAGATCGGTAAAAAGTGATTGATTACTCTTACCGTAGAGTCTTGTATCCATCGATACCTCTGCTGAGACATAGTCAGATATGTCTGAATGGAGTTTTAGCCTGAGCCTTGAGTATATGTCCTGATAGGGTATACCTTTGTCAGATGAGTTTGTCAGGAATCGCTGATTAAACTCCCAGAATCCTCCAATGTCTGTCTTCTGCTGGCTCCATCCATCGAATAGGATGACAGAACAAAGGGTCACAAACAGGATCAGGATTAATTTTACACTTTTCATCTCCGGCTCCCACCTCTATTTTATCCTTCTGATTTTTCTCTTTGAGAAGAGAGAGTCTTTTAGTCCGCTGTTGTAGTGGACATCCATTAACCTGAAAATTGTTTTATGCTTTGACTCTACAGATTCAATCTCAATCTCTGTTGGAGTTGGTATGCCATCGATAGTCTTAATCTTTTTAACATTCATCCTCTTGATCAATTTTCCAGATTTGTTGTACATCTCTGCCTGGGTCCTGAGCCATGTCTTTTTGTCCACCCAGATCACCATCTTCCCGTAAGATGTGTCTGCATCCTTCTTCGGCCTTAGCTCAAGAACAACCTGGTCTTTTGAATCTTTTATGATCGTTGGAATAAACTTTTCGCTATAACCTGTCTCTGACATGTCGTCGTAGGACATATCTGTGCCCATGAAGTTGTCTCCCTTTACAGAGGATGCGATCCTTCTCACCTTTCTGTATGCAGGCATGTATAGATACATCCTGTTGTCGCCAAGTGAGAGGAATGCTACTCCTTTTACCCCTGGTGGTGAGATAAAGAAGAATATCTTTTTTTTGCCCTTTCTGTAGGTTTTCATCTTCCTTACCTCTTTTTTACCATCAGAGGATATAAGAATGGTCTCAGATACAGCTGTCATATCCTTACCTGGCATAACCATCTCATCAACCCTCTTCAAATAATCCTGTGCCTTTTTGTCTTTTGCATAGAGTTTGTTGATATGCAAAAGTACTAAGATTAAGATGATGTAAATAAAGTAGCTTTTTTTATTCATGAAAACCTCCATCTTAATGTTGAGCTTTTAATATCCTTTTTTTTTTTACCAGTAAGACTGCAGCAGGTAGTATTGTAATTGCAGATAGGGCGCTTAAAAACATGGTCATGGTGGTTAGATATCCAAATCTCCTTGTAGGTTCAAACTTTGAGAAGGCAAGTACGAAAAATCCCATTGCAACAGATGCAGTGTTTACAATAACTGCACGACCTGTGGTTGAAAGGGTTTCTTTTATGGCTTCAGACAAATCGCCTTTTTCCTTTAACTCCCTGTTGAATCTGGATATTATATGTATTGTGTAGTCCACACCAATACCGATTGATATTGATGCAATCATCATTGTAGCATGATCGAGAGAAATTCCAAGATGTCCCATTACTCCAAAGTTGACAAGGATTGTAAAGCTTATAGGTATTATGGATATCAGTCCCATTGTGATGGATCTAAGCTGGAGAACAAGCAATATAAATACAAGAAATATTGACAATCCAAGACTCTCCATCTGGCTCAAAAGTAGTCTATGTTCGATGTTGGAGAGGATCTTAACAAGACCTGACTGTTTAATCTGAATATTAATCACTTCTGATGGCTTTTTGTGAAAAATTTTCGTAAATACATCTTCTGGGATCCACTGTATATCATCTGTCAGACTGTAAAGGTCTCCCTCAATACGGGAAATTTCTGTCTTATCAAGAGATCTTAATCTTTTATTTGAAGCCTTATCAATGAGATCGAGCATCTCTTTTACCTTTGCATCATCTATACTATCCTGCCAGATCCTTTCGATAGAATCTGTCATGGAGTTGATTGCATCTGGATCGTCCCTTTTTATCTCTATTGGAGCAATATCAAAGATTGTCTTTTTGATACGATCTTTGTTATATTCATTTAATTTATTCAGATCGGCTATGAGTTTCGAAACAGCCTGGTTGTCAAATTCTATCTCAGATGTATCAGACATAAGATAGGTTTTTAGGTTTTTGTTTAATATTGGATAAAATACCCTATCTTCAGGTATTTTGATTGATGCCTCGACAAGCATTCTATACAGGCTGTTGGAATTCTCAATATCTATGCCAGAATACAGAAGATCATTAAAAATATCCATTCTGAGGGTGTTTGTTAGCGAAAACAGTATCTCTTTTCTTGTTTTTTTAGACAATTTACTTAGATCTATCTTTGTGTATCTTTTTGGAATACTTTTAATAAGACTATCGAGCAACTTAGATAACCTTACCATAAGTGTTGAACTTCCCTTTGCAGCGGTGGCCTGGATGATTGCCTCCTTTTTGTCCTTTGATATCATCTGATCCAGCTCTTTCTTCCCCTCGATAAATAGCCACAGATTCTCAAGCCCTCTTATGGTTGTAGGTATCTTTCTTCTGTCGTTCATGATGTAGTTCATCTCTTCGATGAAATCAACAATACCTTTTGGATTTTTGACCCCCTCGACTGAGCGCATCGCCTTTTTTATAGAACTCATGACCTTAAGTACTGCAGGATGTTTTATATCTTCTGCCTTAAAGTAAACTACAATTGGATCTGCTCCTCCGAAGTGTCTCTCAAGGATTGTTTGTGCCTTTCTTATAGTGCTGTTTTTAGGGAAATAGCGGCTAAAATTTACTTCACGCTTGATCTTCGGGATGCCCATAATGGCAAGAATGGCAATTATGATTGAGATTACTACGGTTTTTATCCTATTTTCTGTTATAAATCCTGCAAGACTTTCAAGAAGACCAGACAGGATACCCCTTTTGTTTGTGGATTTTGTTTTGTGGTGACCTGTTGATCTGTTACCCCAGGTTGAGATCACACCGGGCATTGCAAAAAGAGTTATTATAAGGGCATAGAGCACACCGATAGCAACGAATATCCCGAATTGTCGTATTGGAATTAGCTCTGCAGAGACGAGTGATGCGAATCCAAAGAGTGTCGTAAGGGCTGAGAGAAGTATGGCAAGCCCTACCCTATCTAAGGCATTTTTCATACGTTGATCCGGGTCAAGTACCCCTGCAATCATCTGTTCTCTATCTGCATTTATGAGGTGAATCCCATATGCTGTTCCTGTTGAGAGTAGAACTACAGGAAGTATTGAAGATAGCATGGTTAGAGGTACATTCAAAAGACCCATCATACCTATTGAAAATGTTGTTGCAAGCACAACAGTGATTAGAGGAAGAAGCACGCCTTTTAGACTGTAAAAACTCAGAAAGAGTACAATTACGATCAGAAATGCAACAAAAGGGATCAAAGAGCTGAGATCTTTGTTCAGCATTATGTTGGCATGATACATCGATGATGGCATCCCACCAAAAAAGGCAGAAAGATTTTTGTCATTTGAGACGACTTTTTCTGTTGTTTTTTCTATCTTGGAAGAGAGCTTCTGTTTGTCAGCACTGCCTTTGAGCCTTACAGCAAGGGTTGTTATACTGCCATCGCTACTTATAATGCTTCCACGAAACATGTCTTTGCCAAGGACATAACTCTTTAGTTTACGAAGCTCCTTTGATGTGAGATTCTTTTTTTTGATCAATCTGTCCACTTCAAGCCCATCCTCTACCTTCCTGACATCGAGTACATTTGTGAGGCTGATTACCCTATCTACACCTTTCAGCCTTTCCAGCGATTCTGTTAGAAGTCTTATCGTATTGATGTGCTCCTTGCTGAAAATATCGTGATCTTCAGCCTTCAGAACAACCATATCGATGTAGCTCGAGCCAAACCTGTCACCAAGATAGGTGAATAGTTTAACATCAGGATCTGAGTGATTTAGAAATGATACAATGTCATTATTGACCCTGAGTTTTTTCATAAAAAATAGGCTTGCAAAAAAGAGTAAAAGAAAGATAAAGGAAATCAAAAATCTATATTGTAGTGCGAACTTGGCAAGTCTTTTCATTTGTTATCTCCAATACTGTCTGATCGTTTTGCCATACCAAAAAAGAGGATGTCCAGAAGGGCATCGAGATACCTCTTTATATTCTCAATAGGCTCTTCAGTGATCCATCGAAATTCTATATCCTTTAATGCAGAAATAATTACTGCTGAGAGTAATTCTGGATTTTTTATCTCAATCTCTCCCTTCATGATACCTGATTTAAGTATCTCCTCGACCAGAAGCCTCTCTCGTTCATAGATAACATCCCTTTCATATTCAACCTCTTTCGAAAGATCCAGGAAGCGCTCTTTGCTGATTTCATAAAGGTTGATGAGCTTCTTTATTGTTGATACTTTGGTAATAACATAGGCCCTGAGTTTGCTCCTTACATCCCGTTCTTTTCTGACTGATTTATCAATTTGGTCGAAAAGTTGCATACCTTCCTGGTGAATAATTTCTGAAAAAATTTCTTCTTTTGAATCAAAGTAATTATAGATAGTGCCCTTACCGATCCCTGCTAAATCTGCAATTTCTTCAATGGTTGCATCATTTTTGCCTTTTTTAGCAAAAAGATTTTTTGCCGCCTGAAGGATCTTTTCTCTCGTGTCTTTTTCCTTTTCCATGAATGACTAAAAATAAAAATTGGTCATAGAATAATACAGTAATCAATGAATGTAAAGCCATATTGGTCCTGAAGCTTTCCTATTTTTATCAGGAAATTAAATGAGAGGAGAAATGGTGGAGTTTCTTAGAAATAATAAGTGTCCATAGGAGAACAAGAGTCTAATC
>CAYSBA010000014.1:3217-10954 GCA_964429075.1 uncultured bacterium | reverse complement strand
GTGAGGGTGTTATATATGGTATGCCAGAAGGCATAAGTAGTATACTGTTTATAGAGGCAAGGGATGAAAATAAAACAAGGATTGCAACAGGCTGTAGTAAACTAAATCCAGCACAGACTGAAGATGCCTATATTATATTGAGGGCCTCCAATTGAGTTTGACCTGAAATGGTAAACAAAGACAGAGGATACAGTACAAGAGTTACAGTTGTTATTCCCTGTAGGAATGAGAAGAAAAATATCGAAAACCTGATCAAGGACATTGAAAAACAGACCTATCCAGCTGAATTAACAGAGGTATTTGTGGTCGATGGACTCAGTGATGATGGAACATGGGAGATATTAAAGGATCTCAGCAATCGAAGACCTTGGTTACGTTTGATTAGAAACGAAAAAAGATATGTGCCTTTTGCCTTAAACAGTGCAATCAAAAGTATGAATGGTGATGTGTTGATTATATTAGGTGCACACAGCAGAGTGCCACATGACTATATTGAGAGTCTTATAAAGAATCTTTATAAATTGAAAGCAGATAATGTGGGTGGTGTCCTGATTACAAAACCCGGCTCTGATAGCAGGATGGCAAGAGCGATTGCAAGGGTTCTTTCTCATCCTCTTGGTGTTGGGGACTCGAGATTCAGGATAGGGATTGATAAAAGACCTAAGGAGGTGGATACCGTACCATTTGGCTGTTATCCAAAAAGGGTCTTTGAAAAGATAGGGCTTTTTGATGAGAGATTGATAAGAAATCAGGACTTTGAATTTAATAGTAGATTAAAACGGGCAGGGGGCAGGATATTCCTTATACCATCTATCAAACTGGAATATATAGCTCGCGATTCGCTTATAAAATTTATAAAAAATGCTTTTGATAACGGTAGATGGGTGCTTTTGACACTCTATTATTCCAGAAAATTACGATCGGTATCGTTGCGACATGCTGTGCCGGCCTTTTTTGTTTTGTATCTATGCACCTTACCTGTTTCTTTAATAATCTTTGCATGGATCGCTCCGATCATTTTATATCTTATACTTGTAATTTTATCCTCCTTTAAGATTGCATATAAAGAGAGAGACATACTCTTATTCCCCTATCTTGTGACATCCTTTTTATCACTTCATATATCTTATGGGATAGGTACATTTTTTGCTCTGTTTGAACTGGCAAAGGATAAGTTGAGTAAAATAAAAAGGGCCAGGGATAAACCCTGACCCTTTTATTGTCATAGACACGATAAGAAAACAGGACGATTAGGGGAAAAGGCCTCTTATCAACATTGCATCAACAACACGTTTGATACCGAGATAATTAGCTGCAGTTCTCATATCTACCTTTTCTTTTTTGTGTATCTCATAAACCTCATGGAAGGCCTTCTTCATTGTTTGATACAGCTTCAGATTTACCTCTTTCTGTGACCAGAAAAATGCCTGAAGAGACTGGACCCATTCAAAGTAGGATACAAGGACTCCTCCAGCATTTGCAAGGATATCGGGTATAACAAAGATGTCGTCTCTTTCCCTCAGGACCTTGTTGCCCTCTGCTGTAACAGGACCGTTGGCACCTTCACTTATGTATCTACATTTGAGTTTTGGTGCATTTTTTTCAGTAATTACCTCACCAAGTGCACAAGGCAGAAGGGCATCACATTTTAATTCAAGAAGCTCCTCGTTGGTGATCCAGTCGGCCTCTTTATAGCCTTCCATTGTCTTATTTTCTCTGTAGTATTTTTCAACACTATCAATATTGAGACCTTTCTCGTTGTATAGGCCACCCTTTGAGTGTGAAACTGCTATGATCTTACAGCCCATCTTGCTGAGTTTTTTGGCAGCGACATAGCCGACCTCGCCAAATCCCTGAACTGCGATTGTCTTGCCCTCTGGTTTTTCACCATGTACGGAGAATGCCTCTGCCAGGGCATATACAACACCACGACCGGTTGCTTCGTCTCTACCCAGTGATCCACCAACAATTAGAGGTTTCCCTGTAACAACACCCATACTTGCACCACCTTTAATCTCTGTATAGGTGTCCACCATCCATGCCATCTCCTGAGGACCTGTGTTGACATCTGGAGCAGGAATATCTCTATAAGGACCGATTATGTTTATGATCTCAACTGTATATCTTCTTGTGAGTCTCTGTCTCTCGCTTCGGGAGAGCTCTTTGGGATTTACTCTTATACCACCCTTTGCGCCACCCAGAGGGACACCGATAACAGCCGTCTTCCATGTCATGAGCATGGCAAGGGCAGCCGTCTCTCCAAGCGTAACATCCTGATGGTATCTTATCCCACCTTTGCATGGACCGCGTGAGTTGTTGTGCTGAACACGGAAGGCGATACAGTTATCAACCGTACCATCATCTCTTCTGAAGGGCACATGGCAGATGACTGCCCTATCTGGGAATCTCAAACGGTTGGCAACATTTCGATCGATATTAAATCGATCAACGATTTCATCGAACTGCGCAAGGGCAGCCTTGAACATCTCTGACTCGAGGAACATCTCTCTTGGATCCCTTGACATAAATCCTCCTTTCAGAATGGTTTAAATATTGAGGGCTTTTATCACAGCTTAATAAGCTTTTCAATGCATCTTTTTTGCGATAAAAAATAACACATCTTTGAATCAGATGGATTACACAGTTGATTTGAGGTTGCAAAAGGAACATCATTGATGTAATAAGCCAAAATATGGAAACATTAATACTTAAGGAATATTTGCCTGTTTTATTCACAGCCTTTCTGGCAATGATAACTGCCATATCATTCCTATTGCTTGCGCGTTTTGTGGGTGAGAAGAGTAAGAATCCGGTCAAGACAAAGCCATTTGAATGTGGATCAGAGCCGGTAGACAGGGCATCCAAACCCTACGGAGTAAGGATCTATCTCTATGCTGTTTTATTTGTTATTCTTGACATTGAGCTTGTATTCCTCTACCCATGGGCTGTTTCGTTAAAAAAGAATCCCTCATTCTTTTTTGGTGAAATGATCTTTTTCCTTATAATTGTGGTAGGAGGTTTTGTGTATGCCTGGGGTAGGGGTGCAATTGATCTTGAGAGGTTTAAGGATGAGGAAGAATAATAAAAATGAAGAGGACCTTGTCCTTGATGCAGTGGTGGTAACCCGTAGAAAAGAGATGCAGGGATGGCTGAGAGGTTTAATCAATGATGGACTGAGTGGTGCTGTAAACTGGGCAAGAAAGTTTTCCCTGTTTCAGTATCCTTTTGTAACAGCCTGTTGTGGTATGGAATTTATGGCAGTCTGGGGATCACGTTATGACATTGCACGTTTTGGTGCTGAATTCCCGAGGTTTTCGCCAAGACAGGCCGACCTTCTGATGGTTGTGGGTACAATTACACATAAACAAGCACCTGTTTTACAGCGTGTATATCTTCAGATGTGTGAACCTAAATGGGTGGTAGCCTTTGGTGCCTGTGCTTCAACTGGGGGAATGTATACCAATTATGCAACTGTTCAGAGCATAGATAATGTTATTCCTGTTGACTGCTATATACCTGGTTGCCCACCAAGACCAGAACAGGTCCTTGATGCATTAATGATGTTGCAGGACAAGATTCAGTCTGAAAAGAGAAGGATAGTATGAGCAAAAGGGTCTTAAATAAGATTCTATCTAAATTTAAAGATAAGGTTATATCACACCACAACTTCAGAGGTGATGAAACTGTTGAAATACACCCTGACATACTTATAGATGTATGTAGATTTCTGAAAGAGGACTCCTCCTTAGATTTTAACATGCTTGTAGACATTACTGCTGTAGATGGTCTTGAGCTCGGTTGGAACCCGAGGTTTAAAGTGGTCTATCATCTATATTCTCTTTCAAAGGGTCATAGAATCAGGCTAAAGGTCCCTGTTTCAGATAAAGACCCGAAGGTAAGCTCTGTAACATCGATCTGGAAGGGTGCAAACTGGCCAGAAAGAGAGGTCTATGATATGTTTGGTATAAGGTTTGAAGGCCATCCGGACCTTAGAAGGATTCTTCTATATGATGAATTTGAGGGCCATCCTTTGCGAAAAGACTATCCAATAGACCTCGAACAACCTATTTATAAGAAGATTATAATTAAGGATGAGGCTGAAAATGGAAAGCAATAAGATTGTTTATAATATTGGCCCGTCTCATCCTGCAATGCATGGAACAATTCGTCTTGTTACGACCCTGGAGGGTGAACATATAATCGATATAGATACTCAGATAGGCTATCTACATAGAGGCTTTGAGAAGACATGTGAAAATCGTACCTATACACAGTGTATTCCCTATACCGACAGACTTAACTATGTATCCCCTCTTATAAATAACGTTGCCTTTGCAATGGCTGTAGAAAAACTTATAGGACTCGATGTACCACCCCGTTGTAAGTATATAAGGGTACTTGTATCAGAGATCTCAAGGATTACCGATCATCTTACATGTATTGCTGCATCTGCAATGGAACTTGGTGCATTTACTGTATTTTTTTATCTTATCAGGGCAAGAGAGCATCTCTGGTGGTTGATAGAGGAATTAACCGGCGCAAGATTGACAACTAACTATACCCGTATTGGTGGATTGAGATACGATTTACCAGATGGATTTTTAAAGCATGTAGAAAAGGAACTGACGGTAGTTGAGGAGGCAATCGTTGATACCGATCGTCTACTTACAAAAAACAGGATCTTTTACGATAGAATGCGTGGTGTTGGAGTGATATCTAAGGAGGATGCAATTGCCTTTGGTTTTACAGGGCCATGTTTACGTTCTACCGGGGTCGATTATGATGTAAGAAAGGCAAAACCCTATCTTATCTACAAAGAACTCGATTTTGAAATCCCTGTTGGAGATAGAGGTGATAATTTTGACAGATACTTGGTCAGGATGGAGGAAATAAGGCAGTCTATAAAGATTATAAGGCAGGTTATAGAGAAGATCCCTGAAGGAAGGATTAATGTCGATGATCCCCGTTATGTATTGCCGGATAAATCTCAGGTATATGGATCTATTGAAGGAAAAATAAATCATTTCAAGCTAATTATGGAAGGTATTCATGTACCTGAGGGAGAGATCTACTGTTATGTTGAAGGTGCGAATGGAGAGCTTGGATTTTATATTGTTTCTGATGGATCTGGTAGACCATACCGTTGTAGGGTAAGACCACCATGTTTTTATCTGATGCAGGGTTTATCAACAATGTTAAAGGATCAAACAGTTGCAGATATCATACCCACATTTGGATCTATTAATATGATAGGAGGTGAATGCGACCGGTGAATGAGACTGTGAAGATAATTATAGATGGTAGAGAGCTTACTGTCCCTGTAGGAACAACTGTGTTGAGGGCAGCGCTCGACAATGGGATAAGGATACCGCATTACTGTTATCATCCGGGTCTCAGTATAGATGGCAACTGCAGGATGTGCCTTGTTGAAGTAGAAAAGATGCCCAAACCTGTACCTTCCTGTCATCTTAAGGTGCAGGATGGAATGGTTATACATACCGATACAGACAGGATAAAGAGAGTGAGGCGATCTATTGTCGAGTTTCAGCTTTTACATCACCCTCTCGATTGCCCTATATGTGATCAATCTGGAGAGTGTTATCTACAGGATTATTATTTTGATTACGATCTTATGCCCTCAAGGTTTGAATTTGAGAAGATAAAAAGACCAAAGGCAAAAAGGCTCAGTGAAAAAATTGTACTTGATAATGAGCGCTGTATCCTTTGCAGGCGTTGTGTTAGATATATGAGGGAGATATTAAAAGAGCCAGTACTTGGAGTTTTTGGGAGGGGGAATAAAAGTTATATAGATCTTGCGCCAGGGGCCAGACTCGAGGGAGAATATCAATACAATTTGGCAGATATCTGCCCTGTTGGTGCTCTTACCTCTCTTGATTTCAGGTTCAAAAAGAGGGTATGGTTTTTGCGAAAGGTTAAATCTATATGTCCGCTGTGCAGCAGGGGCTGTTATATTTATCTCTGGCACGATGATAGAAAGTTTTATCGGGTAACATCTCGTATCTCTGTTGAAGACAAAAGGTTTTGGATATGCGATCGTTCAAGGAAACTATATGAATTATACAATGAAAATCTTGAATTAAAGCCAATGCTATTTGATGAGGAGTTAGACGAAGAGACTCTCCTTGATACGATCGCTGGCAAGCTTCATCCATTTATAAAGGATAAAAGAGATGGAATTTTTGTTTATCTTTCATACTGGAATTCCAACGAAGAGACAGATACAATCCTTGAATTTATCACAAAAATCTTAGGCATAGACAGAATCTTTGTGGGTGGATTGCCGAATGAAAATGGGGATGAGTTTCTATACACTGGAGATAGAAATCCAAATAGAAAGGGTGTAGAAGATCGATTGAAAGAGGCTAGTGTTCAGGTTTTTATGGCTGATGAATTGAAAAAGGAAAATGGAGAGATATTGATTATGTTTGGTACAGAGGGGCCATGGGAAGGATTAGATAGTATTTTTGGTGGATTTAAAGAGATGATACTTTTTGGTAGAAGAAAAAGTCTTTCAGATACAAAGCGTTCAATTTTCTTCCCTGTGCGTTCTCCATATATGAGTTATGGATCATTTACAAATATAGATGGTTATGAAGCGAGTTTCAGTCCATCAAATCTACATTACACAAAGTTGTCTCCCTATAGAGATCTTTCCGAAATTGTAAACGAGATAAGTAAAAGGCTTGAATTTATTTAAAATCCGGCAGGCAGGGGAGAGGGGATTGGCCTGCCGGATAAGGAGGCAATGATGGAGGGAACTCCAATGTTATGATTATTAAAATAATATCAATATAATTTATTGTCAAGACTATGATTTCAGTAGTACAAAGGGTAAAAAGGGCCCTGATCAGGGTCGATAATAAAGAGATAGCATCTAATAACGGAGGACTTGTTGTTTTTTGTTGTCTTGTAGAGGGTGATACTGAAGATGATCTTGTATGGATGGCAAAAAAGATCTGTGGTCTAAGGATATTTGAAGATCCCTTTGGTAAGATGAATCTTTCTGTATCTGACATTGGTGGCAGTATCCTGCTTGTAAGTCAATTTACCCTTGCAGCTGATGTTAAAAAGGGGATGAGACCATCGTTTAATCGGGCAATGGAGCCACAGAGGGCAGAGAAGATGTTTGAACAGTTTGTTGATATTGTACAGAAGATGCATGGTAAGGTACAATCCGGTAGATTTAGGGCCCATATGGAGATAGAGCTTACAAATGATGGACCTGTTACTATTATTATTGATACAGGGGTATTAAAACGGAAAAGATAGATTACATTTTAGAGTTTTCCAGATTTATCAGGCAAATAAGAGATTTCTTTTCTGAGCTTGGTTTTGTTGAGGTATTTACACCTGCTCTTTTAAGAATGCCGGGGAGTGATGTTGAAGTAGTAGCCTATAGACTTGAAGATGACCTGTTTCTGCAGACATCGCCCGAGACCTGGATGAAAAAGATTCTTTCACAAAAATCAATTGATATATTTCAGATATGTCAGGTCTTTAGAAAAAAAGAGGTATCTAATTGGCACTGGTTAAACTTTACAATGCTTGAGTGGTACAAGGTCGGAGTAGATTATACATACAATATTGACCTCGTATCGGATCTTATTCAGAAGGTGATGCAGGATGAGAATAAACCGGTTATAATGAGCATTGACGATGCCTTCAAAAGATTTCTTGGAATCTCTAACATCTGTAGGATAGATTTAAAGGGGCTTT
>CAYSBA010000014.1:0-3207 GCA_964429075.1 uncultured bacterium | reverse complement strand
ATCGATTACAAAGCGAGATTTCAGTTGTGAAAGCGATCATTTTAATTTTCTTTTTGTAAAAGGCCTTTTGCCAGAAATTTCAAAAATTGACAGGCTTATTCTATATGATTTCCCGGTATATGAGGCCTCTCAGTCAAGGATATCTGATGATGGTATTCATGCAGAGAGATTTGAATATTTTATAAAGGGTATAGAGATTGCAAATGGATATTCTGAGCTTACCGATCCAGAAGAGTATGTAAGACGATTTGAGAAATGGAACATGGAAAGAAAAAATAAAGGATATCCTATTCAACCAATTGATAATGATTTTATAAATTCAATAAAAACACTACCAGAGTGTTCTGGTGTGGCCCTTGGGGTTGACCGACTTTTCACAATAAATTTAAAGAGAGAAAGGCTTTTTGTTTTGTTATAATAGTTTTCAGATATAGTCTTTTAACTTATCCATATCTTCTTTTTTTATTGTTACATAACCTGCAGCTATTTCTCTTAAAGCCAGAACTGGTAATTTGTTTTTAGGATGGTATACCAGTGGTTTAATACCTTCATTGAGCATGAGGGTTCTTTTGATTGCAAGATGACATAAAAGGTATCTATTTGGTATCTTGTTCAGGCAATCTTCAACAGTTATCCGGGCCATAACTTTCTCCGTCAATTGAGTTATTATTTTTTAGACTCTTTATTGGGTGTTTTTTCAGACTTTTTGAGAATATCATCAAGGTCCCATTTTATCCTGTTTATTACACTCTCGGATATAACATATATAGTTTTATCGTCAAGTGACTTTTTTACAAGAAATCCTGATTTTGCTCCATAGGGGTTTGTCTCATCTATCTTTGTGTCAACATATATGTGTGCAAGTTCCTTTTTGTCCTTGTCCTGAAGGATTATTTCGCCCTTTTCTTTGCCACTTGCAAAAAATTTTATCCTGTCTGATTTGGGTGAATCTATAAAATCGATTGCACGTAGATACCTTATATCTGAGACCATTGAGTTGACTTTATATTTGATAATACCTCTGTTTTTCTTTGGATTTTCGAGTACCCAATCATAGATATTCTTTTTTTCGTCCTTCATTACCTTTTTGAGCATATAGCTCTCACCAGGTTTATTTACTGCAAGATAGTAGACCTTTTTTGTATCAAAATTGAAAAGTTGACGATTTCTAAGATCCTTGGGTGTCTTTTTGAGTTTTTCGAGTGATTTTTTTTCAACCTCAGCAAGCCAATCATATCCAGTAACCTTAGCAAACAGATCCTTTTTATTTTCATATACACTGATGGCAGACTCTTTCCCATTTTTATCAATAAGTACAACCTTTGCGACAGGCTTTGATTTTAGAATCTTATCTATATCCTTTTTGTCATCGAGAAATGATTTTGCCCTGATGCCTCTAATGCTAGCAAGTAGTGTTGATACGGTACTTCTGTCTGCTTGAAGCTCCACTGGTTTTTTAAGGATCCAGTCTTTTTTTTCTTTCATTAAAATATATGAAGTTTTAAAGTAGGTTACATCAATCTTTTTTATATCATTATTATTGAAACTCAGAAGATTTTTCCTCCTAATATCAAAAATCTTTTTATCAAGGGTATTTTTTACATGAGCCGGGACCATAACAACACCAGCCTTTTTAGATAACATGGCATAATAGTTTGAATTAAAACTATTCTTTTTCCCAAAGGATATCCAGTGCTTCCCTCCATCTTTAGTTTTAAAGGTTATTTTCAAATAGGGTTTATCAAGTCCATATTGAGACGGATCTGCATCCTTTAGCTGTTCAGTGAATCTTGCAGATGTAAGCTTATTTAGAATTTGTTTTATATTTCCTTCATCACCAGGAGCATTAACAGGTTTTTTTACATACCAGTTTTTCCCCTCTTTTGAAATAACTATATCTTCTTTTTCACCTCTTTGTATTTTAATCTCATTGATGTCTTCTTTTTTAACATCAAAAAGGAGGCCCTTTTTTTCGATCTTTTCTATCTCTTTTTTCTGTTTTTGGTACTCAACAGAGATGGCATACCATCCGACTATACCAAGAATAACAAGGCTCAAAATCAATTTAGTGAGATTTTCTTTAAAAAAACTCACTTTCTCCTCCTCCGTCTGAAAGTAAAGACTGCAAGTCCAAAGAATATAAGTGGAAGGACATAGAGGGTACCATATTGCAATATATTGGCCTGTACCTTGGTGAGAAATATCATCCCACCTTTACGCCTCTTGGGCCTTATTGTGATCATTTCTTCTCTTTGGGTTAGCCAGTTGATTGTGTTAAGAGCAAAATCTTTGTTGCCGCTAAAATTTATGAATTTTTGAGTAATGAATCCTGAATCACCAAAGACTGCGAGCCTCATTTCATCTTTTGAGTCCTTTTGAGTGCCGATCTTTTTTGTAACAGTCATGGCAACCTCAACCGGTCCTTTTCTGTCGGTAGCAGGATCAAATTTTGCTACACCTGAGGATATATCGCTGTCGGCCCAGCTTGCAGGACTTGTTGTAGCAAGCTTTTGTATCTTAAGACTCTTGTCATGATCCTTAACCTCTGAAAGATCGGTTGCTGTTGGAAAGAATATGTTGATCTCAAAATTCTTGTTTATCGGATGACCTTTGGAAGGAAAAATTACAGGTATGTTTGCACCCATGTTGAATATCCTTGACATTCTATCAACAATTGTACGTCCTGAAAAGGTAACACCGTAGTTCTCTAAGAATGTCCGTATATCTTGATTGGTGGTGGGCTCTACAAATACAGCCATCCTTCCACCTTTGTCTAAATAGTCTTTTAGGGCATTCAGTTCGGGTGTCAACAGCTGTGTCTGTGGATTTGCAAGAATTACACAGGATGCATCCTCAGGGACCTTACTTGTTGAGAGATTCAGAGTCTTTGCATCGTAACCCTCACCCTTTAATGCATCTGCAAAATCCTTTAACCCATTGTCACTTTTATCTTCAATGGATTCTTCTCCATGACCAACCACAAAATATATTTTGGGTGTCTTAGATTTTGTAATACTTATCAGTGCCTTTGTAATGGCCTCTTCTGTTATTTCCTTGACCTTTACCTCTCTTTTCTCGTATTTGATTACTATCCTTTTTCCATCCGATGTAATCTTGTATTTTTCAACCTTATCTGGATGTTTATAGGGATCTATGAATTCAATCTTTATGTTTTTATTTTCATACTTATACATATTGAGCAGTTCA
>CAYSBA010000013.1:0-11088 GCA_964429075.1 uncultured bacterium | reverse complement strand
AAGAAATCAGCAGTCTGTAAATTCCTTTAAAGGTCTGGTTGATGAACTAAAGGCCATGATAGAAAAGGGTGTTGTTGATGATGAACTAAATAGGGCAAAGGAGGCGATTGTCAGGCGATTTGTCTTTAAGGGAGATTCATGGCATAAAATTGCAATATTGCGTGCAAAAATGGACCTACTTGGCCTGAAGGATGATTTTTTTGAAAACTACATCTCATCCATAGAAAATGTAACAAAGGATGAAATATTGAAAGCTGCCAGAAAATACCTTGATATAAAAAGATTGTCTGCTGTTATAACAGGTGGTGCTGTGAAATCACATAAGGATGAATTTGAGAGATACTTTAAATCTGAAAATATCGTTATCGTTAACACAAAAAAATCGGGGGATTAAGATGGATATGGTAGAAATTTTAAAAAATGTCTATCTATTCAGGGATATGGAAGAGGAAGAGCTTGAAGATCTTGCAACAGTTGCCGAAAGCTGCAGTTTCTATCAGGGAGATACAATATTTCACGAAGGTGATATAGGGGACTCTTTGTATGTTATAAAAATCGGTTCTGTAAAGATTATTAAGGAGGATAGAGCTGGGAATGAGTCTCAGGTAGCTGTGCTTGGAACTGGCGCACATTTTGGAGAGATGACCATTGCAGATAGACAACCACGATCAGCAACTGTGGTCGCAAATGAACATACAGAACTGATCAAATTTGATGTAAATAAATTGGACCAGCTGTTTGAAAACAACCCAAAAATGGGATTTAAATTCTATAGAAAACTTAGTATGGGACTCTCCAAAAGACTAAGAAACACAACCGAAGATCTATCCTTTACAAAACAGCTCCTTTCAAGCAAACATACATAAAGGGGTTAGAGATTGATTGCCGCCGTAGATACTGGCGGGACATTTACAGACTTCTGTATATTAGAAGATAAAAGGATTCGTATCTTTAAGCTACCTTCTGATAAGGATGCCCCAGATAGAGTTGTCCTTGAAGGATTAAAGGCTGTTTTAAATAAGAATCCTGTTGTCATTCACGGAACAACAGTTGGCACAAATGCTATTTTAGAGGGTAGGGGTTCTGAGGTTGTGCTTATCACAACATATGGATTTGAAGATGTTATAGAGATTGGTAGACAAAACAGAATAAAGCTGTTTTCCCTTGGGGCTGAAAAGCACTTTGTACCGGTGAAAAGAGAAAACAGGATAGGTGTAAAAGAGAGGATTGATAAGGATGGAAATGTAATAATTCCCATTTCAGATAATGAAATAAAAAGGATTAAAGAAAGACTTTCTAAAATGCATTTTGACGCAATTGCAGTCTGTCTTTTGTTCTCCTACAGAAATAGAGAGCATGAAAAAATACTGAAAGGGTCACTTGAGACAACTGATAAATTTCTCAGCATATCAACAGATATAACACGGACTTATGGAGAATTTACAAGAACTTCTGCGACGGTTTTGAACTCCTACATTGGTCCACTGTGTCGTGATTATTTCTCCCGTTTATCCAGAGAGATTAAAAATCTTATGATAATGAACTCAGAAGGGGGCACAATAACAGAGAGCACAGCATCAAAATACCCGATCCTTACAGTACTATCCGGCCCTGTTGGTGGTGTAGGTGGAGCTTTGTCCTTTTTAAAGAAGTTAGGACCATTGATTACCCTTGACATGGGCGGCACATCGACAGATGTTTCACTGATTGTAAATGGAGCTACTTACACAAACAGACTGAGAATAAGGGGGCTTCCCCTTGGTATTGAAACCATTGACATAGAGACTATAGGTGCTGGTGGTGGATCGATTGTAGATTTTGATCCAGCAGGACGTATTTTTGTGGGTCCAGAGAGTATGGGTTCAGATCCTGGTCCAGCATGTTATAACAGAGGTGGCAACAGAGTTACTATTACAGATGTAAACCTCTATATGAAAAGGATACCTCAGGAGGGCCTTTGTGGTGGCAGCTTTGAAATATTTCCATCACATTCTCAAAGGCTAATCAATAAAACTGCCTCCACTTTTGGAATTGATCCCATATCATTTTGTAATGCAGCATTATCGATTGTAAACCAAAATATGGCAGGTGCAATAAGAAGAATCTGTATCAGAAACGGGGTAGATCCTGCAAGCTGTACCCTGTTTGTATATGGTGGTGCATCTGGCCTTCATGCAGTATCGGTTGCTGAAATATGTGGCATAAAGCGGGTTGTATCACCTCAGGAGCCGGGTGTCTTTTCTGCTACTGGCATGCTGGTATGTAACAGGAGCCTTGGCAGGACAGTATCAATTTTTAAGACTATCCATAAGTCAGAGACTCTATCTGAACAAGTTTATAAGATGATATCTGAGTTGAAAGATGAGATAACCCTTGAGCTTGCTGAAGAAGATAGGACAAATATAGTGTGGGAAGTAGTTCTACATATGCGTTACAGAGGGCAGGAGTCTACAATCCCGATTTCTATATGTCAAAAACCGGCCGCTGTTTTTGAATTAAACTATAAAAGATACTTTGGTTATACCATTGATTCTGAAATAGAGATTGCAAATCTAACAGTGAGAGGAACGGTTGTGGAATCAGACAGCAAACTTCCTCAGATTATAACTGATAAATTTGATATAAATTCTGAAAACAGGTCACATATTAAAAGAACTGACATGGAGCCTGAAAGGATTTATAGAGGTCCTTTACTTGTAGTAGACTACTCTTCCATCTTCCTTGTACCACAGGGTTATTGCTGCCGGGTGGATAAGAATCTTCTTTTGTATGTAGAGAAATCAAAATAATTCAACCAAGGTGTCTTCGTGGTCCGTTGGGTCTCCACGCTGGTGAAATAACATCAGGAGTCTCTGCGGCAATGGCATCTGCGAAGGAGATGCTGAATGCCCCAAATCGGGTGCTGATATTGTCTATGACTTCCATCAACCCTCTCCTTGTGCAGTCTCTTTCTCTAAATATCTCGAGCTGCCCCCTGTCTTTTTTCAGGGAAGATACACTGACCCCCATTAATCTAACAGGTTCATCAGGATTAATAATATTAAATACCTCTATGGCACGCCTGTATATCTCGATGGTATCACTTGTAGGATCGGGCCAGCTTTTTCTCTTTATGGTGGTTCTGAAGTCTGGATACCGTATGGTAACCGCAACTGTCTTCCCCCATAATCTGTATTTTCTCATCCGTGCACCTACCATCTCAGAGAGCCTGAGCAGGTATCCTCTTAATCTTGTAGGGTCCGAGATGTCTTCAGAAAAGGTCATGCTGTGGCCGATGGATTTTACCTCTGGGGCCCTGGAGGGAGGGACCACAGGGGATGGGTCTATACCCCGGGCCATCATGTGAATATAATCTCCAAAGATTCCAAATATGGCCCTTAACTTTGAAGGAGGGCATGCCGCAAGCTCACCACACCTATTTATACCGAGCAGGGCAAGTTTTTGGGCAGTCTTTTTGCCGATACCACAGAGTTCAGATACAGGGAGATCTTTCAATACAGCCTCAACATCGTGGGGAGCTATTACACAGAGGCCATCGGGCTTATTCATTCCACTTGCAAGTTTGGCAAGGAGCTTGTTGGGGGCTATGCCAGCAGAAAGGGTTATGCCGAAACGTTTCAATATCCTCCTTTTGATCTCTTTTGCAATCTCTATAGGGTTGCCGTATAGAAGATGGGTACCAGTAAGGTCTAAAAAGGCCTCATCTATAGAACGTGGTTCCATAAGGGGGGTGTATTCCCCTAGGATTTTAAATATTACTGAAGAGGTATAGGTGTATAGTCTATTGTTGCCCCTTATGATTATTACCTCGGGGCATACCCTCTTCGCTTCGTAGATATTCATACCGGTCTTTACACCACGCTCTCTGGCCTCATAAGATGCAGTAGTAATCACTGTTCGCTTACCAGAACCCACAACAGCTACAGGTTTGCCTTTGAGGTATGGATTCTTTGCCTGCTCAACAGATGCGAAGAAGGCATCCATATCTACATGCATTATAATCCTGCCCCAACCCCAACTATCCCTCTTGGAGTAGAAACCACTCAAAGGTGTCGCTGCGGCATACAAGCTCATGGATCTCGCCTCCACTATCTACACTAAAGTGAATAAAGGCAACAGAACCCACCATATCCTTCCAACGATAGGTTACCCTTTTTACATCCATTTTTTGATGGCCTATTACAAACCATACAGGCCTGATCTGGCCGCGTTCGAAGATAGCCCCAACCCTTACAGGTACAAGATTCTCTTTTTTCATATGAATCTCCTGTAGATACCAACGACTACCCCGATGATACGGAAATCATCCCCCTGTTTCACAGGTATGGGAGACATCTTGCTATTGGCAGGTACAAGAATCGGCATATTATTTTTTATATCAAGTATCTTTACTGTAACCTCGCCGTTGAGGAGTGCCACCACTATATCTCCCCTTTTTGCATCAACAGAAGGCTCTACCAATACGTAATCGCCATCGGTTATATGTCTCTCGATCATACTTTCCCCTCTGACTTTAACTGCAAATACCTGTCTCTCCCCTACCATCACTCTATCGAGGATAAGCGGGTCTTCCTCATTCTGATCACTGATTACCGGTACCCCTGCAGGGGCAAAGCCAACCACAGGGATTGTTACTGTCTGTGCCTTGGGGGTAAGATGTATATTCCTTGATCCATGAGAGGAACGGTGGATGTACCCCTTTCTTTCAAGGAGATCGAGATGCCCTGCAACAGCTGCGGATGATATGGACAGGAGCTCTGCCAGCTCCCTTAATGTAGGTGGGATGCCATATTCGTTTATAAATTGCCTTATCCGGTCCAGTACTATCTTCTGTCTTTGGGTAAGGTCTCTCACAGCCATATACTTATCATATGATAAGTAGTGTGTCAACAGCTGACTGTTAGTATATTTTCTTCCATTGCTCTTTTATTAGTAGTAATTGACAAAACAGTTGTGTGTCTGATATTGTGACATGATGAGATTTTTAAAAACTTAAAAGGTTCATAATGAGGTTAGAAGTCAGAATTTTTTCTATAGTGTTGTTTCTGATGGCTGTTTTGTTAATGTTTAATGGATGTAAAAAGGAGTGCACAGACTGCGGCAACAACAATTCCTTTGAACATCCATGGCCCGACTGGACATACGAACCCTGGGTATGGGAAGATGAAAGCACACAGACAAGTGCAATCGACTTGGTCGAGGGGTACCTTGATCATGATATACCTGTGGGGGTTGTTATAATTGATAGCCCGTGGGAGACAGGATACAATACCTTCGAATTTGATAAGAACCTCTTTCCAAATCCAAAAGAAATGGTAGATCATTTTCATTCGCTTGGTATAAAGGTATTTTTGTGGATAACGACAGCTATAAATACTGATATTACAGATTTATATGAATTTGCCAGAGAAAATAATTACTTTATGAAAAAGGATGAAAACAGTCAGGAGCCCGCTGTTGTTCACTGGTGGAAGGGTGATGGCTCTCTCATAGATTATTTCAACCCCGATGTTGTGAGCTGGTGGCACTCTATGATGGATAAGGCAATAGACCTTGATATAGATGGCTGGAAGTGTGATGGGACCGATTTTTATGTAAACTTTGGTGCAAGCTACTCTCCATACCTTGGTAAAAAGGTAAAGAGAAACGACTATTCAGAAAGATATTACAGAGATATGTATGAGCATACTACCCAGAGACTCAACAAGAAAATAGTAGTAATGGCAAGACCTGTGGATAATTATGGAATTGATATAGGTGGTAATGATGTTGCCTTTGCTCCTAAGGACCTTGGTTGGGCTGGCTGGGTTGGTGATCAGGATGCAACCTTTGAAGGCCTTAAACATGCCCTGAATAATATGTATTATTCAAGTCAGATGGGATATCTTGCCTTTGGTTCGGATATTGGTGGCTATAGAGAAGATAAAAACTATCCTGAAACAAAGCGATCCAAAGAGCTCTTTATAAGATGGGCTCAACTTGGTGCATTTACACCAATTATGGAGAATGGGGGTGGTGGTGAGCATAGACCCTGGAAGTTTGATGAAGAAACTCTTGAAATATATCGTACCTATGCAAAGTTACACCACAAGTTGGTACCCTTTTTGAATGAAAAAGGCTCAACCTTTTATCAGGAGGGAAAATCTTTGACGCAGTTTATAAGTAAAGAGGATTACAGCTATATACTTGCAGTCGATATATTTGTTGCTCCGATGCTCGATGAAGGGCAATCGAGGAGCCTGACACTACCAGAAAAGCCAGAAGATACAAGATGGGTCTATCTTTTTGACACCACAAAGGTCTATAATGCTGGTGAGACAGTTGATCTTGAAGTACCCCTTGATGAATTTCCTGTCTTTGTAAAAGAGGATTCTACTATATTGAATGACCTTCTTGGTGTTCTAAAATAAATTCATAAGGAGGCTATGATGCGTTTTGCTAAAGGTATCTATCGTCTTGGTACTGAGACAGCCTTTGATGTGCTCGTAAGGGCAAAGGCACTTGAAAAAGAGGGAAAGGATGTGATTCATCTTGAAATAGGTGAGCCTGACTTTGATACTCCCAAAAATATTACTGCCGCAGCAAAGAGGGCATTGGATCAGGGTTATACACATTATGGTCCATCAGCTGGTCTTCCAGAGTTAAGAGAGGCAATAGCAGAGTTTATTGAGAAAACAAGAGGTTTTAGGCCAGATTTAGATCAGATTGTTGTAACCCCTGGTGGAAAGCCCATAATCTTTTTTACTATCCTTGCCCTGATTGATCCTGAGGACAGGGTGATTTATCCAGATCCAGGCTTCCCGATATATGAATCGATGATAAACTTTATAGGAGCAGAGGCTGTCCCATGTGTCCCCAGTTATGATAGGGATTTTCGCATAGATATAAAGGACCTAAAAAATAAGATAGATGACAGAACAAGGCTCATCATAATCAACAGTCCACACAATCCAACCGGTGGTGTCCTTACCGAAGATGATCTTAAAGATATTGCGGAGATTGTTGAAGACAAAGAAGACCTTTTTATACTGTCTGATGAGATATACAGCCGCATTACCTATGACTGGAAGTTCACATCTATCAGTGCCTTCGAGAAGATCAGAGACAGGGTCATAATACTCGATGGTTTTTCAAAGACATATGCCATGACTGGATGGCGGGTTGGCTATGGTGTAATGAATAAAGAGCTTGCAGAGGTAGTTGCACGACTTCAGACAAATTCAAATTCATGTACCGCTACCTTTTCACAAATTGCCTGTATAGAGGCGTTAAGAGGTGATCAATCTGAGTCAGAGAAGATGGTGGCAGAATTTAAGAAAAGAAGGGATGTTATTGTTGAGAGATTAAACAGTATGGAGTGGTTTGAGTGTGTGATGCCAAAAGGTGCCTTTTATGTATTCCCGAAATTAAAATACGATACCATACCTTCAGACAGGGTAGCGGATTATCTTCTTAATAATGCATATGTTGCCTGTCTTTCTGGAACTGCCTTTGGCAAACACGGAGATGGTTATATAAGATTTTCCTATGCAAATTCACTTGATAGGATAGAGGAAGCTATGGATAGGGTGGATAGGGCATTAAGAGATCTTTACAGTAAAAAGTAGAGTCATGGAGGTAAATATGAAAAAAAAGTTCCGAGTATTTGCTACAGCAAATATTGGCGATGAGGCCATAGAAACTTTAAAAAAACGTGGTTATGATGTTGAGGTGTGGGATAGACTTGAGCCACCCCCCAAGGAAGTTATAATAAAAAAGGTAAAATCCGGTATCGATGGTTTGATTACCACTCTGAGGGACCCGATAGATGAAGAGGTCTTTGCTGCAGGAGAAGGTACCCTTAAGGTGGTTGCTCAGGATGCGGTAGGATTTAACAACATAGATAGAGCGGCAGCCAATAAGTATAAGATACCCTTCACAAATACTGCAGAGGTACTTACAGATGCAACGAGTGAATTTGCATTCTTTATCCTTGGTGCCTGTGCAAGGAAGCTCTATCCCTCTGAACAACTGGTGCGTCAGATGAAGTGGGGTGCATGGCATCCATTTCTTCCCTTTCTTGGGACACAGGTTACCCATAAGACCCTTTCTGTGATCGGTACAGGAAGAATTGGTAAGGCCTTTATCATAAGATCTCTTGGTTTTGAGCTCGATATCCTGTGTTACGATCCTGTTCATAAGGATGAAAAATTTGTAAGATCTGTTCAGGAAGTAATGGATATCATGTTTGAAAATGGTCTTACGAAAGAGAGACATACAATTCGCTATGCCGATTTTGATGAGTGTCTGAGTGAGGGTGATTTTATATCACTTCATGTACCACTGCTTATGCCTGATGAGACAGATCATCCTACATATCATATGATCGGAGAGAGGGAGTTTGAAATAATGAAAAAGGATGCAATACTGATAAACACATCGAGGGGTCCTGTTGTTGACGAGGCTGCCCTCTATAAGGCCCTAACTGAAAATAAGATCTACGGTGCATCGCTCGATGTTTTTGAAAAAGAACCTCTACCTCCAGACAGCCCGCTTAGGGATGAAAAACTGATAGAACGTGTTAGATTATTTCACCACTTTGCAAGTGGCACAAAAGAGACAAGACTCAGCACTGATCCGCAAAAGGGCATGGCAGGCCGCTGTATTCAGGGTCTGATTGATGTACTTGAAAAGAAATATGGTGGTGATCCCAAGAAGATGCCCTATGTAGTTAACAAAGAGGCCTTTTGACGACATGTCCACTGCATCTGCCATAATAATCGGAGATGAGATACTCTCAGGTAGAGTACAGGACATTAATACTCCCTATCTTTCCAGAAGATTGTACGAAAAGGGAGTAGATCTGAAGATAGTAGTTACCATACCCGATTGTGAAGATACAATTGCTGAGTATATGAAAAAATTTCACAGAGATTACGATTACACCTTTACCTCTGGTGGTCTTGGACTGACTCACGATGATATGACACTGAGGGCTGTGGCAAAGGCATTTAACGATACACTCTCTGTTAATGATAGACTACTTAGGTTTTTAAGTTCACTTTCGAATAAACCCAGAAAGACACTTGAATCCTACTGTATCCTGCCATCTTCTGCAGAGATTTTTATTGACGAAGAACAAAAGAGTTATTTTGTAAAGATGGATAATATCTATGTACTGCCAGGCATCCCAGAACTATTCAGAAAAAAATATGAGCTGATTCATCCTCTATTGAAGGGAAGTCCAAAAAAAAGCATAACAATATACCTCAGCTTATGGGAAGAAGAGATTCTTTATGATCTATCAGAACTTGTAGAAAAATTTAGAGATATTAAGGTTGGCTCCTACCCAGTATGGGACTCACATGAATACAGGGTTTATATTGTACTTGAGGCCAGTGAGACATCCAGGCTAAAAGATGCAAAAGAATGGTTTGTAAAGAAAGTAGGAAAGGAACATGTTGTAAAGATTGAAAATAGATTTGGAGTTATGGATGGCTGATACCTTCAAGCCACTCAAGGGGATGAAAGATCTCATTGGGGAAAAGGCAGAACTGTTTAGATATATCATAAACACCTGCGAAAAGGTTTTTGAACTGTATGACTATAGACCGATATACACCCCCATTTTAGAGAGAACGGATCTTTTTTTGAGAAGTATTGGAGAATATACAGATATAGTAAATAAAGAAATGTATACATTTGAGGATAGGGGTGGAAGGAGTGTAACCCTCAGACCAGAAGGTACAGCAGGTATTGTGCGGGCATATATTAACGCTATCGGCAAGGAATTGAGGCCTGTAAGTAGGATCTATTATCATGGTCCGATGTTTAGGTACGAAAGGCCACAGAAGGGCAGACTCAGGCAGTTTCATCAGGTTGGCGTAGAATTTTTTGGTATCAGGGCAGCATATGCCGATTGTGAAGTATTAACCCTTGCAAAAAGGCTAATTGAAGAGTTCAATATAAAGGTGATTACGAAGATAAATTCAATTGGCTGTAATGTCTGTAGATCGAGATATATCGAATATCTTGTCAAGATTCTGAATGACAAAAAAGATTTGTTGTGTCCTGAATGTAAAATTAGACTGGATAAAAATCCACTCAGGGTTCTTGATTGTAAAAATCCGTCGTGCAGGGATATCACAGAAGGTATAGATGGTACATATATGAGGCTCTGTGATGATTGCAAAAGACATTTTGAGGACCTTAAGAAGTTACTTGATGATCTTAAGATAGACTTTCAAATAGATGGCAGACTTGTTCGGGGCCTTGATTACTACAACAGGACAGTCTTCGAACTTGTATCAACCTCTCTTGGTTCCCAGGATGCAGTCCTTGCAGGTGGAAGGTATGATAGGCTTGTTGAAATGCTTGGTGGTCCAGAGACACCTGCTGTTGGGTTCGCCATAGGTGTTGAACGATTGATGTTGCTTCTTGATGCAGAAAAAAAGGCCAGTTGCAATATAATTTTAATCCCGACAAAGACACAATTTATTCCACACTGTATGAAGATTGCAGAAAATCTAAGGAACCATGGAATTAAGATTTCCACCATACTGGAGGAAAAAAGTCTAAAATCAAAGATGCGACAGGCCTCATCTCTTGGTTACAGATGGGTTCTTTTGTTTGGAGAAGAAGAGTTTAAAAACAATACACTCACACTTAGAGACCTTGATATGGGTACCCAGGATACATACAGGGTTGAAAAGTTGTTTGAAAAGTTACAAAAAATAACGTCTAACTCATTAGAATAACAGTGGAAATGGTTAGTTGTATACTTTTTATACAATTAAAATGCTAATTATTATAGTTAGTTATCGATTTTTGCAAGAATAGCAAGCTGTTGGCGATCTACTATCCTGATCCCCAGACTTTTATCGAGTGAGTTCAGTAGATTCAGTAGTTCCTCTTCTGTATCCTCAGTTATGAGGATCTCTATCAATCCGATATGTTTACCGATAGTCCTTACGATCCCAAGACCTTCATAAGAGTCGATAAGATTTGTTAAAAAACAGATATTCCTTCTTGGTAGAAGACAGAAGATCCTTGGATCATTATCATTCTTTTTTTTCTTCATTCTTGACACACTCCATATATGTTATATAA
>CAYSBA010000012.1:0-11319 GCA_964429075.1 uncultured bacterium | reverse complement strand
AATATCTTTCTACAACCTGATACCTTTTGATGTTTTCAAAGAACTAAACAAAATCCATATAAACTCAGGTGGTAATAAACCTTCTGCTAAAACTTCTCTCCTATATGATACATCTTTTTATTGAATCTCTTTTTCTCTCTTTCCATGTGATATTCTCACTCAGAGCCCGCTATATCCAAGGTATTATGCCCTATCTTTCCTATCCTTACCCCCCTTCCATCGTTCCCCATGTCCGTAACTGCTTAAGGTTAGCTGATTGACAAAAAAATCGATTTAAATTATATTGCTAAATTTATGAAATATAATTTGATAAAGATATTGTATGATTGTGGTAGGTAGGATAGGTATTATTTTTGGACTTCTGGTTCAAGTATTTGCTCTTTTTTCCTGTTTTTCTCACAGAAGAGAGCAACTTAGCTTTGATTATTCAAGATTTAATACTCAGGCCCGTGTTAACTCGAGTGAGCTTGGCCCGGGTGATATTATACATATAAATGTATATAAAGAAAAGGAGCTATCCGGCAAATATATGATTGATAGTGATGGCACCATTGTTTTCCCATTTATTGGTCAGATAAAAATATCTGGTATGACACCAAACCAGGCTGCAGAGAAGATTGCATCACTATTGAGAGGGAAATATCTAAAGGACCCTCAGGTCACAATATATGTTGACCAGTACAACAGCAAAAAGGTCTATGTACTCGGTGAGGTTAACAAACCCGGTACATTCAGATATGAAGACAATATGAATATAATACAGGCAATAACACTTGCAGGTGGATTCAGCAGATATGCAGCAAAAAATAGAACAAGTGTGATTAGAAAGATAGATGGCAAAGAGGAGAAGATAATTGTGCCGGTTGAAGATATAGCAGAGGGGAAGAGACCTAATTTCAAGCTTCTTCCGGATGATATTATTTATGTTCCAGAGAGTATTTTCTAATGGAAAATATATCATTAAACAGGATATCAGAATCAAGGACCTTTCAATACTATTACAATACCATATTGAAATATCGCTGGGCCATCATACTGTTTTTGATCTTTACAGTAACACTCACACTGCTTTTTACCTTACATCAAAAGAAAATCTATGAAGCTGTTGCAACCATCATCATCGAACGCAACAAGCCATTGGTGCTTGATAAGGTCCAGGATGTATACGAACCCATGACTGGTGGTTGGTGGGGTGATCAGGAGTATCTTGAAACAGAATACAGGATCATAAAAAGCAGGAATGTGGCGAACATAGTTATCGAGGATAATAACCTCAAAAACGACGATAGATTTATATCTAAGGAGACAAAAGAAAAGCTTGGTGACAAGATAGACTATGTAAAGCTCCTCCTTGATATGATAGATGTGGAACTTGTAAAGGATACAAGGATGGTAAAGATAAAGGTTCGTCATACCGATCCTGAGATGGCAGCATTTCTGGCCAATGCAGTAGTTGATGCCTATATTAAATATTCATTAGAAAGAAAAACAAGTGTTACCAAGCAGGCTGTAAGGTGGTTAGCACAGCAGTTAAAAGATCTTGAGATAAAGCTCAAAGAATCAGAACTTGCTCTTTATAAATTTAAGCAGAAAAATGGCATACTGACCACCTCACTTGAAGCAAGAATAAATATGACCACTCAAAAGCTATATAAGATCAATGAAGACCTCACTAATGCAATAACAAAGAGGATTCAGGCAGAGGCTCATCTTAAAACCCTTAAGGAACTCCTTTCTAATATTGATTCAAATCAGATTATAGATACTGTTGTCTCAACCAATATTATTAAAAGCCTTAAATTGAAATATATAGAGACACTCGAAAGATATATCAGTATTAAAAACAGGTACGGTAAGGAGCATCCAGAGCTTTTAAGCCTTGAAGAAAAACTTAAAAATCTTAAACAGTTATTAAGAAAAGAAATAATGAACGAGATAGAAAAGGCAGAGGCTGAATACAAAACAAACAAAGAGGTTGAGGACAAGCTCAGGACACTACTTGCAAAAGAAAAAGAAAATGCACTCTATCTCAGCAGGCTTGAGATTGAATACAATGAACTCAGTAGAGAGGTAGATAACAACAAAAGGCTGTATGATATTGTTCTTCAGAGATTTAAGGAGACCGATCTTACAGAGGGTCTAAAAAGTAGTAACATATCCAAACTTGATTCAGCTAAGATACCAAAAGAACCTGTATACCCGAAGACAAAGCTGAATATAGCGATGTCCATCTTTATCGGACTTATTGGTGGAATCGGTCTGGCTTTCTTTATTTCATATATAGATAGCACCATCAAAAATGAAGAAGACCTCAAGATGTATCTTGGAGTAAATAATCTTGGAATTATACCAAAGATAAAAGAACAGGAAAAATTGAAGGGTGCACTATATAAATACCTTATGAAACATCCCAACTCCATGGTTACAGAGGCATACAGAAACTTAAGAACAAATCTACTTTTTATGTCCTCAAAACGATATAAGAATATATTAATTACAAGTGCAGGACCGAGAGAGGGTAAAACCACAACTGCAGAAAATCTTGCCTTTATGTTAACACGTTTGAACGAGAGGGTGCTTTTGGTTGATTCTGATATGAGAAGACCCATGATACACAAAGTCTTTAACATTGATAATAAGCTTGGTCTGAGCAACCTGCTTATTGGTCAGGTCAGGATCGATGATGTGATCAAAAAGACCGATGTGGAAAATCTATTCGTTATTACATGTGGTCCTATTCCACCCAATGCTGCAGAACTTCTTGCATTTGAAAAGACAAAAGAGATTGTGGATGAATTGAAAGATAGATTCGATTATGTGATCTTCGATTCTCCACCAGTGGGTGTTGTTTCAGATTCCCTTACACTCGGTCAGTATGTAGACTGTGTGCTCTTTGTTGTCATGTGTAATACAACATCAAGGTTCTCAGCTGCAAGGGCAGTTGATAGCATGCGTGATCTCAACATAAATCTTTTAGGGACAGTTTTAAATAGTCTGGATCCAGAAAAGGATCAGGGTTATAAATACCACTATTATAGCAAATATGGTTACTATTATACCCATGAAGGAGATTCAACTTGATTGACCTTCACTGTCATACAACTGCATCAGATGGTACCTTTACTCCACAAAGACTTGTAAAAAAGGCATCTGAAATAGGCCTAAAGGCACTTGCTATCACTGATCATGATACTGTTGAGGGTATTGATGAGGCATTGAATACAAGAGCCATTTTAAATGACAATATTGATATCGTTCCTGGGGTAGAGCTCAGTGTAGAGTTTTCACCTGGCACAATGCACCTTTTAGGCCTTTTTATCGACCATCACAACATCAGACTAAAGGAGACACTCAGTGTACTGAGAGAATTCAGAAATCAAAGAAATCCCCTGATGATAAAAAAACTACAGGAACTTGGTGTCGAGATTACCATGGAAGAGGTTGAAAAGGAGGCAGGTGGAGAGGTAGTCTCAAGAAATCATATGGCCAAGATACTTGTTAAAAAGGGATATGCAAAGGATATAAACGATGCCTTTAAAAAATATCTATCAAAAGATTCGCCTGCCTATGTTGCAAGAAAAAGGTTATCACCTGAAGAATCCATAAAACTTATACATCATGCAAAAGGCATTGCCATCCTGTGTCACCCCATGCAGCTCAAACTTGGAATGGGGTATGAGCTTGAGAGGTTGATTTCAGATCTTAAAGAGATTGGATTGGATGGTATAGAGGTCTACTATAGTGATCATACAGAAGAACAGCAAGATCGTTTTATGGAGCTTGCTCAGAAGAATGGGCTTTTGATATCCGGTGGTTCAGATTTTCACGGTGACAATAAGCCAGACTTTTCTCTTGCAACAGGTATGGGGAATATGTGTATACCAGATTCTGTCTATTATAAACTTGTTGAATTCGCAAGAAGATAACATTGGGTGCAACAATAAGGGAGAGACTAGAAAGAGTCGAAGAACAGACTTTATCTCCCTGGGCTACTCTGAGCAAGAATTCACAGGGAAGAAAAAAGGATGAGGATCCTTGCCCTGTCAGGACAGCCTTTATGGTAGATCGCGATAGGATTGTTCATTCAAAATCCTTCAGAAGACTAATGCACAAGACCCAGGTCTTTCTATCACCCGAACAGGATCACTACAGGACACGTCTTACGCATACCCTCGAGGTAGCCCAGATTGCAAGGACTATTGCAAAAGCACTTGGTCTGAACGAAGTCCTTACTGAGGCAATTGCACTTGGACATGATCTCGGGCACACACCATTTGGTCATGCTGGTGAGGCTATCTTGAGCGAAATTACAGGAAGGGACTTTTCCCATGAACGCCACTCCATAAGGGTTGTAGATATACTTGAAAAAAAGGGTATGGGACTCAATCTTACCTATGAGGTTAAAGATGGTATCTTAAGACATTCAAAGGGAAGGGGTGATCTTTTTGATCCAAAGAACATGCCAAAGACACTAGAAGGAGAGGTTGTCAGAATTTCAGATATAATAGCCTATGTAAATCATGATCTGGATGATGCTATTAGGGCAAAGATCATAACACTCAACGATGTCCCAGAACATATAATAAATGGGCTTGGTAGGTCCCATGGGGAAAGGATAGATACCTTGGTTAAAGATGTTATAAAAAATAGTAACTTCGAAAAGGATCCTCATATCAGATTATCAGGAAAGATGCACAACCTATTGATCGAACTCAGAGAGTTTCTTTATGAGAAGGTGTATCTGTCAGATGAGGTGATCACAGAATTTAAAAAGGCCAAGAAGATTATGAAGGATCTTTTTGATTATTTCAGGGAAAACCCTAATATGCTCCAACAGCTGTATGAGATAGAATATCCCAAGGCTGTAAGCTTTGAAAAGATGGTGGTGGATTTTATTGCAGGAATGACCGATAGATACATTATAAAACTACACAATTCTATATTCTTACCAAAACCATGGAGATAGGTTTTTCTGGACAAAGGGTATTTATTAGGTTATAATAATTACAATTTTGTTATATGAATATACAGAACGAAAACCTGAGTACTCTTTCTATTCTTAGATTTACAAGTGTTGTAAGACACCTTTATTGGGTATTTCTGGTATTTACGTTCTGTCTTGTGGGTGCTACATACATCTTTTTAAAGTTTAAAACTCCATCTTATAGGGCAACAGCCTCTTTTATTATTGATAGAAAGCTCCCAAGATCCTCGATAAGGTGGAACAGATATACGATCCCTCCAACAGTGGCTGGCTTGCAGATGAAGACTACATAGAAACCGAACTTAACATTCTCAAATCAAACACAATTCTTTCAATGGCTGCTCAAAGAACCGGCCTTCTCAGAAATAAAGATAAACTCATTGATATCTTTTCTGACGAAGAAATAGATCTAAACGATCTCGTAGAATGGATAAAAAAGGGGCTTGATCTTGAACTTATAAAGATACAAGAATGATCAAATTATCCTTTACAGACACCGATCCAAAAAGGGCCTCTCTTGTGGTTAATGCAATAGTTGATGCCTATGTTGAGTTTAATAAAACAAGAAAGAACATGGTCACATCTTCCGCAGTTAGCTGGCTTGCCAAGAAATTAAAACAGACAAAATAACAGCTAAAAGATTCTCAGGAAAGACTTTACAGATTCAAGAGTAGACATAAAATCTTTACAGAAAATGTAGACAAAAGGATATCCATAAAGACTCAGGACCTTTTACTGATAAAAAAGGATCTTACCAACATAGGGCTTGAATTGATCAAACTCGAAGAGGAACATAAAAAACTGCTTGCAATTATAAAAGACATTGCAAATATACCATCTTTAATCAAACTTCCAGCAGACATCCTGCCAGATGAGCTCAAGACACAACTTATAGGATTGATAAAAGAAAGGAGCAGACTTTCATCAGTCTATGGTGAAAGGCATCCAAGGATTCGCTCTATCAATGAGGCAATCAATGAACTTATGGAAACAATAAAACAGGTTATCTCTGGTAAAGAGATGGCTCTCAACAGGGAGCTGATGGCCAAGAAAAATATATATAACAGGTTGAAACAACTCAAGGATCAAGAAGAACAGAGACTTGCAGAGCTAAGTAATTTAAATAAGGAGTTTGAGGAATTATCAATAGATCTTGAAGACAAAAAAAGGATCTATGAATATATTCTGAAGCGTTATCAGGAGGCAGAGCTTGAGAATACCCAGGATGCCATAAATATAACCCTGCTTGACAGAGCAAGGCCACCAGAAAAACCTTTTGATCCCCACAGAAAGACCCTGCTCCTGCTTGCAGCCTTTCTTGGTCTGTTGGGCTCCTTCGGAATCATAATTATACTGGATAGATTCGATAAAAGAGTACTTACTCCACATGATATAACAGAAAATTTTGGTTATCCCCTTCTCGCATTTATACCAAAGAAGAAAAAATTAGGGATGTCAAATATATTGGACCTTGAGAATGATTTCACAGAAAGTTTTATTCAGCTCAAGAACAATCTTCTCTTTATGTACAAAGGAAGAATAAACAGCATTCTTGTTACAAGCTGCAAGCCTAAAGAGGGCAAGAGTACCGTAAGTTTTATGACAGCATTACTCTTTGCACGTATGGGTAAAAAGGTCATCCTTGTTGACTTTGATCTAAGAAAACCGGATATACACAATATCTTAAACACCAACAAAATGCCAGGTATGTTTGATGTACTCAATAATAGTATGGATCTTAAAAATACAATCCAGAAGTCAGTTGTCTGTGAAAATCTCTTTGTTCTCCCTTCTGGCAAAGTTGAAAGCAACGAACTACAAAAACTATTTGAGCCAGAAAAGATAAAAGGCTTCCTTGAGTCGGTTAAAGAGAATTTTGATCTAATTGTCTTTGATACACCACCTCTTATGGAGGTATCAGATGCCCTTTTACTCTTACCTCATGTTGATGGATTTATTATGACAACCAGATATCAGTACACAAGGATTGTGGATCTTTTTGATATCATGGACAGGGTCCAAAATGCAAAAGACAAGCTATTTGGTTTTGTTCTGAATATGGTTGAACTGCGGCACAACTACTACTACCGTTATTACAGATATGGTTATTCATACTATTACAGAAAAAAGGACAATCAATCCCTGTAAGCAAAGCTACAATATCACAATTTCAGCATCCTTTTTTTGGATATCAACTACTGCAAGTGAGCTTACACCATTTACACTTCCACACAATTCACCAGGATTTACAACAAGATTGCTATCAATCCGTTTTATCATAGAACGATGTGTATGACCAAAGAAAAATAGAGTCTCTTTTTTATTCAAGAATTCCTGTTCATGGAACGGTCTGTGCTGTATGATCACCTTTTTACCATCAAGCTCTCTTTCTATTCTTAGATGTGAGACTGCATTTTTTGTAATCTCCTTTAAACCAACAAGCTCTCCATCGCAATTACCAAAGACACCAATAAGGGGTATTCCAGATTCTACAAATATCTTTGCAGTAAAAGGAGCAACAAAATCTCCACAATGTATTATTAGTTCCAACGAATTATTTTTTGCAAATTCTACTGCCTGCTTAGCCTGTTCAATATTATCATGGCTATCTGATACAAGCAGTACTTTCATGTTGTTGTTATAAAATAGGATTTTCGTGCATTGCCTTAAGCCTTCTCCAGCGCCTTTCGACCTCCTGTTCAATCTCCTTTAATAGATCCTTATACTCCGGTCTTACAAGGTGTTTTGTCTTACCCATCCGTTTGAACCACTCAGATATGGGTACCCTGCAACCCTTCTCCTCTGGATCATAGGTAATCTTGGTAATCCCATGCTCTATCTCATAAAGAGGGAAGAAACAGCTATCAACAGCCGCCTTTATGATCTCTGCCCCGTAGCGTTCATCACTTCTCCAGGAGAGGGGACAGCACGAAAGGACCTTGCCGTATACAAACCCTTCATTGTTGGCATACCACTGGGCCTTTGCAGCCTTTTTTATAAGATCACGATAGAAGGATTCGGCTCCGGTAAAAATATATGGTATATGCGTGCCAGCCATGATTTGCGGGGTATCTTTATGGTGTGTGGTTTTCCCTTTTTGATGTGAACCAACATGGGAAGTACTCGTAGCATGACCCTTTGGAGTCGTAAATGACAGCTGGTTCCCGGTATTCATATATCCTTCATTATCGTACTCAAGAAGGATCATACCGTGGTTCCTTAAAGCTGCACCAATTGCGGGTCCCATACCTATATCCATACCTCCATCTCCGGATACCATTATAAAGGTGATCTGTCTGTCTTCTGGTATCTGACCTCTTCTCTTCAGTTCTTTAAACATCTCCACCACACCAGAGAGTGTGGCGGCACCATTTTGAAAAAGATTATGTATGTAGGTCACCCTGTGGCTTGTATAGGGATATCCAGTTGTAACAACCATACCACAACCTGTCTGGAAAAGTACAACGATATCTCCTTTGATACCCTTGAAAAATTGATTCAACGAAGGGAAAATGCCACAGCCAGGACAGGCACCATGACCTGGTGCAATCCTCTTTTCTACACCAGCTAAGCTTCTTGCAGATACACCTTTTATCTTAAAATCACCATCTTCTGTCCTTGTTACAACAAGCTCATTGTCGGCAAGTTCACCGGTTATTGGTTTAAAATACCTCTTATGTGGCCTGTTGTTACCACCTGGATATGCACCATGATATTCAAAAGGATCGACTTTTTCACCTTGAAGGGTCTTTAACCCAAGCTCAAGGAGTTCTTCGCCATCGGAAATATAGAAGTCTTTACCCCCAATACCATATACCCTGTTAATAACCCTTATATCTTTTTTGGCATCAAAAAGGGCCGCCTTTACCTCAAGGGCAATACTACCAGACCTTGCACCAAAGGATTCCTGCCTCTCACCAACTACAACCACCCTAGCATTAGAGAGCCTATCTACAAGCTCTTTGGCAGGGAAGGGCCTTAACACATGGAAGGTCATTACACCTACCTTCAGGCCTTTTTTACGCAGGTTATCTACTGCAATCCTTGCAGTATTGTAAGAGGAACCAAGTAAAAGCAGGACTACCTCTGCATCCTCCACCTTATAAGACCTCAATTTTTCATATTTTCTTCCACTGATCTTATAGAACTCTCCAAAGACCCTATCGATAACACTGTCAGCAGCATCCATTGCCATGGAAAGTTGCTTTTTGTTGTTTATTAGATCTGGATCATTCATGTAAGGTCCTATAGTGATAGGTCTTTCAGGGTCTATACTTGTATATTCAGTTAGATATTCCCCGAGGAAATTTTGAACATCCTTATCATTAGAAAATACCCTGATAGGTCGCTTCTGATGACTTGTAAAAAAACCATCCTGCCCGACGATTACAGGCAACATCACCTCTTTGTCTTCTCCGATCTTTGGTGCCATAATATTTAGATCGTAAACCTCCTGAGGATTAGTAGCAAAGAGGATAATCCACCCAATGCTGAGCGCCATCATTATATCTGAGTGATCACAACGTATATCAAGAGGCCCTGATATAGAACGACAGACAACATTTAAGACCATTGGATATCTTGTGCCTGATTGCACGGGTAACTGTTCAAAGGCATACATAAGCCCATTTGCACTTGTAGCATTTAAGACTCGCCCACCAGCTGTGGAGGCCCCGTAGCATATTCCAGCTGCACCATGTTCACCATCGCCAGGTACCATAACTATATTGTGGAGTCCTTCTGCCTTCATAGCATCAAGCTCTTCTGCAATCTGGGTAGAGGGTGTTATTGGATAATATCCCATAAGATGGTAATTTATCTGTTTAGCAGCAAGGGCAACCGCTTCGTTACCATTTCTAAAATCGGTTGTCTGCGACAGGATATCCTCTTTTTTAATTGCTGCTCTTTGCACCGTATCTCTCCACAAAACTTATGGTTATCTTTTCAATATCAACCCCATCCTCTTTTGCTGCTGTGAGTGCCTTGGGTTTGCATATCTCAACGCACTTGAGACAGCCTTTACAGTATCTGTAGTCAATACCCTTTAGAAAGACAAATACCTTGTTGCCTTTCTGTCTCTTTTCCCATACAAAACAGTAATCTGGGCAGGTTATGTCGCACTCGCCGCAGTGTACACATTTTTCAAGATCAAGAACAGGGATAACACCCACACGGGATTGTGATAGGTCTTTTTCAACCGAATTGCCCACCTCTAAAATGACACCACCACGGGGTGCATCAAGGTAACCATATTTTGGGTTTGGCCTTATAAATGGTATAGGTTTTACCGTACCATCGTCCTTAAAATCCTTATAAAGACATTCGCTATATCCCCTTTCCATACCCTCTATATTAGCATCAACTAGATGGGGGTATTTTTTCTTAAGATTATCTTCCACTATTGCAAGTAGGTCATCCAGACTGATAAATCCAATATGTGCAGCTAAGGTTCCAAGAAGGACTGTGTTTACCCTGCTTTTTACTTCAAGTGCTATATTTGTTGCATCCACAGTAACAACTCTGCCTTCTGCTAGTCCAAGTTTTTCACGGAGCTGTTCGGGTTGTTTTTTTGAATTTACTATTGCAATACCACCCTTTAGAAGGCCAGCTGCTGCAGTTGGAGAATTGAGCATTGCTTCATGAAAGATAACTAAAAGATGTGGGTTTTCAACAGGGCTATTGTCAAGTATCTCTATCTCTGGTTCTGAAAAACGGACAAAGGTCTTTACTGGTGTTCCCTTCTTCTCAGAGCCATAACTTGAAAAATTCAGTACATTCAGACCTGCCTTTTTAAGACCAGCCTCGGCAAGCATCTTACCAGCAAGGTTTGCACCCATGCCACCGATACTTTCGAAGCGGATTTCATAGTATCCTAAGTGATTGGTAACAGGCAGTTTCAATTTTTAGCCTTCTCCGTGAAGTTTTTTATACTTTTCAAGTAGCTCATCTTTAGATTCCTGGTGATTTTCATCTGGCACACAGCAATCTACAGGACATACAGATGCACACTGGGGTTCATCAAATGCTCCCACACACTCGGTGCACTTGTTGGGGTCTATCACATAGATTTCATCGCCCTCAGAAATGGCTTCATTAGGGCATTCAGGTTCACAGGCACCACAATTAATACATTCTTCAGTAATCTTAAGAGCCATGTTTCCTCCATACTTTCGGTTTGAATGTTACATAATACTGCAAACATATTATGTCAAGCAAACTTTGTTCTGTCTTTACATTATGTAGAAATTTCTCAAAGTGAAACAAGTAATTAAAAGATTGGAGCTAAAAAAATGTATCAAAAAAAGAAAACAAAGAAAAAATATATTAAAAAAAAG
>CAYSBA010000011.1:0-11556 GCA_964429075.1 uncultured bacterium | reverse complement strand
CCATTGCACTGATCAATAAGTTCTCTGAAGTATTGTGAAGGTGGCTTCGACCCAATGGATATGTTTATTTCACTTTGTGTCATTACATAATTTGCAATCTGGTTATATCTACTACGATTAAAGCCAAATTTCTGTAGGTATCCCCTGGGAAATATATGATGAACATCACCTTTGTGTGTAATCAAATCATAAACAGTTATATCACGTGACAAAAAACCTTTATCCTGCATTTTTACCTGTGCAGCAAGAAAAACACTGAATGAAGGGCTGCTCGTTACAGATGTATTCATCTGTTAAGGCAATCAAACATTCCAAAAAGTATTGGAAAGTTAAGCCTTGATGATATTATCAATATAATTTTTTGCACCCAATTCATTAATTCTACGAATATCTATATCAAATTGGATGTTGATTCACTGAGTATTGCTGAATAATCACAATTATTCCTGCGTTAGGTCATTAAAATTTTTTGTCTTCTAATTATTAAACAGATAATTATCCAAATTTTTTTGTAAAATCAATACAGAAGCCAGAGGCTGATTCATGATTTGACTTTTTTTGTTAGCTAAATAAAATTGTAGACTATGCCAGACTTTGTTCATCTACACCTTCATACAGCCTACAGCACTCTTGATGGGGCAATCAAGATACCAGAGCTTATGCAGAGGGTTCTTGAGCTAGGAATGAAAAGTGTTGCAATAACTGATCATGGTTCAATGTACGGTGCTTTAGAATTTTATTTCACGGCTAAAGAATTTGGTGTAAAACCCATAATAGGTATAGAAACCTACATAGCTGCACACGGTATAGACAAAAAGATCCATAACGATCAACATCATCTAATTCTGCTCGCAAAGGATCAGACGGGATATAAAAACCTCATGCGACTGTCTTCTCTGGCCTTTACAAAGGGCTTCTATTACAAACCAAGGATTGATAGAGATCTATTAAAAAGATATTCAGAGGGTCTGATTGCACTTTCCGCTTGTCTCAAAGGTGAGATTCCATCTTTGCTGCTTCAGGGTAAGTTTGATGAGGCAACTTTGCGAGTTAATGAATACAAATCCATTCTTGGTGAAAACAACTTTTACTTGGAAATTCAAAATAATGGCCTTGAGGATCAAAAAAGGGTCAATGAACTTTTGCTTGAACTTGCAGAGACAACGCACACCCCAGTCTGTATAACCTGCGATAGTCACTACCTTTACAAAAAAGATGCGGTTGCACACGATGTCCTTGTTTGCATTCAGACCCACAAAAAAAGGGATGACGAAAACAGGATGCGCTATGAAACCGATCAACTCTATGTTAAGTCGCCTCAGGAGATTGCAGAGGAACTTGGAAGTTTCACAACTCCCATGGAAAACACCGTTTTGATTGCAAAAAGATGTAATCTCGAAATAAAGATTGATGGCGTTCATCTCCCGATCTTTACACCACCCAATGGGATGGATGCAGATCAATATCTTAGTGAATTAGCATGGAATGGACTTCGTAAACTCAAACAAAACAACAGGCTGTATGCACCCTACGATGTATATGAAGAAAGATTAAAATATGAGCTCTCTGTTATATCAAAGCTTGGCTTTTCATCCTATTACCTTATTGTTCAAGATTTTATAAACTATGCAAAGAAAAATGGCATACATGTGGGTCCAGGAAGAGGTTCTGGATCTGGATCCCTGGTAGCCTACCTGATTGGCATCATAAACATCGATCCAATCAGATTTGATTTGATGTTTGAAAGATTTCTGAATCCAGAAAGGGTATCCATGCCAGATTTTGATGTAGACTTCTGTCAGATAAGAAGAGATGAGGTTATCCAATATTTGAGAGAAAAATACGGTAATAATCATGTTGCCAAAATATCTACCTTCAGTGAGTTAAAATCTAAAAGTGCTCTGAGGGATACCGGCAGGGCACTCGGATTGACTCCTGCTGAATGTAATAGATTTGCATCTCTCCTACCAGAAGGTATATCGACCATAAAAGACGCACTGGACTCATCCGGAGTATTTAAACAGGAGATCGCCAAGAGAGATCTATGGAGAGAGACTGCAGAGATCGCACAAAGGCTGGAAGGTCTATATAGACAGCCAGGTGTACATGCATCAGGTATAGTGATTGCAGACAGAGAAATCGTTGAATATACACCTCTTTTTATAGGAAAGGATGGACAGGTTGTAACACAGTACGATAAAGACATGTTAGAAAAGGTTGGGCTTGTTAAATTTGATATTCTTGGTCTGAAGACCCTTTCTATTATAGATCTATGTGTGAATCTTATTAAGAAAGGTGGAAGAGATATTGATATATATAGCATCCCATTGGACGATCCGGAGGTTTTTGAGATATTCAAAAGCGGAGACACTGTAGGTGTATTCCAGATGGAAAACCCCGGTTTTTCTGACTTTGTAAAACAGCTCAAACCAGACAGGTTTGAAAACATTATCGTCGCCACAGCCCTGTATAGACCTGGGCCACTGGATAGCGGACTTGCCGAACATTATATCAAAAGAAAGGCAGGCGAAGAAGAAGTAACCTACTATCTTGATGAGCTTAAGGAAATCCTTGAAGAGACATATGGGATTATAGTCTACCAAGAACAGGTTATGAAAGTCGCGATGAAGCTGGCCGGCTTTTCTGTTGGAGAGGCAGATGTATTAAGAAAAGCTATGGGGAAAAAGAACCCTGAGCTTATGCAAAAACACAAACAAAAGTTCATCGAAATGGCGGTAGCACGTGGTAAGGATAAAAAGATTATCGAACAGATTGCAACAGATATTGAAAAGTTTGCCAGATACGCCTTTAATAAGTCACACGCATCGGCCTATGGATATCTGAGTTATCTTACTGCATACCTCAAACGTTATTATACAAAAGAATTTTTAGCTGCCCATCTTAGTTTTGCAGAAAATGATGATGTTAAATTTATGTATATTGAAGATCTGAGGAGGCATAATATACCCCTTCTGGGCTTTGATATCAATTTGTCCGAACAAAACTACTCCGTAGAAAAGGAGGCTGTCAGGCTTGGCTTTAAGGCTGTTAAAAATATCGGTGAAAAACTTCAGCTATCCATAATCGAAGAGAGGAATAACAACGGACCTTTTAAGTCTTTTGAAGACTTTGTTCACAGAATGAGCCCAAGAGGAATTAACAAAAAGGCAATTGAAACATTGATACTTGCAGGGGGTTTCGATTCTATTAATCCAGATAGAAGATACCTTCTAAACTCGATGGAAGACACTATGAAGGTAGCAACCTGGACAATAAAGAGTAAACTCAATGGACAGACCACCCTGTTTCTTTCACAGAATACGACAAAATCAAGAAACAACAAAGGTTCTAAAACCTCTTCTGAGTTTTTGTCTATTGATGATACTGAGCTTCTTAACAAGGAGCGTGAATTGCTTGGCTTTTACTTTTCTGGCAATCCCCTTGCTCGATACTCCTTTTTTCTTGAAAGAGAAAAGTTCGATATAGAAAGCTGTCAAAAAAATGGAGGTGGCTGGCTTGTAGGTATTCTCACAAAGATAGATGAATATACAACTCAAAGTGGCGCAAGAACCGCAAAGATCCTTATAACAGATTACAGATTGCGTAACATCGAACTCCGCCTTTTTCAAAAAGATCTCGAGACATATAAAGAACTTTTACAGGTAGGTGTTTTTTTGGCTCTAAGATTGCAATTGCAAAAGGATAAAAATCTAATGCGGGTTAGAGAAATGTTCCACTTAAAAGACCTGCCCTTATCTCATAGATGTGTAAAGATAACTATTGATAGTGATTTTTTGACTCCTGAAAGTGCCTTTTTCCTGCGCGAAAATCTCAACAACTATAAAGGTAGTTGCCCTGTTAGATTAGAATTAAGATATGGTAAAAATTATAAGATTCTGCTTAAAAATAAAAAATCCTTATTCCGTATCATCCCAGAAAATACACTTGTAGAGAAAATCAAAAAGATCTTTAATGAACATGTCAAAATAGACTATCTGATAACAAGATAAGTTATCATGCCTTTTGGTTATTTTCACAATACATTATCATTAAAAGAGGGCACAACAGCCTCATCATTGCAAAAAAGTTCGGGAATCATCCTTTATGACCAACCTTTTGAGGCAAATATACCACTACCTATGTTTAACAGAAAAATGGCCTCTCAAAACAGTCTCATTTTGAAACCCTTCATACAAAACAAAAGCTATACCATAGTGCGGCTTTGTGTCTCGAGCATACCATCAGACTCCGAAAAAACAAACAGCCCAATTGAACAGTTCTACACAAACAGATTGTATAATTTTTTTGGTGATTTCAGAGAATATTTTGTGCCCTTTATGGGTAACATGTTTTTCAGGTCATTCCTTGACAAGGTTCTGGACTCGTCTGGTAAGTCACCCTGTCTGAACAGCCATATCTGGACAATGCACCTTAAGGCAATCATAAGATCTGTCTATGAGAGACTCAACTCATGGGTCCTTTTAGAGTCGGGAGATAGACTCTTTGAGACCTATTTAGGTTGTAGTTGTAGATTCTGTGCAGATAAACAAAAGGATTTAATAACTATATTGGATGATATCCATTATTTTTACAAAAGGATACATTCTTATCCACAACAACTAATCGGGGTTATGGTAAAGAAACCTCTACAGACAGCTGTACTCTCTATCCCTTTTGATTTTGTTCTCTACGATGCAGGCAAACAAAAGTCCTGGGAAGTTGTTGCAAACATCTGTCTATTAAGCGGAATAAAGGATAATTATTCCTTTCTTATAAAGACAGATTATCATGATCCATCAATAGAATTTGCTGCCTTTTCTTCTGGTATACAATATGTATGTAACCTAACACATGAACCTAATCTATTAAAACTACTGGAATCGCGATCAAGACACTTTATCAGCCATAATGAACTTGCAGATATTATATTTCTGATAGATATCGAAGATACCATAAAAGATGATCTTCAAAAAATCATCCAGAATTATCTTGTTACAATATTAAAGCATGGCATATCTGTAAAAGTAGTATTCGTAGGTCCCTCATTGATGCTCAAAGGACCTCCTGTTGTGCATCTTCTTAAAAGGCCCCTCCTTTATATTTCAAAAAATTATCCTGACTATCTTAAAAGTTATATCTCTTTGTACAAAAACGGTGGTGCTCCCATCTACGATGTCAAGGACATTGATATAACCTGCCTTTTAAACAATTTAAAAAAGGACTTACAAAAAGTAGCATGTAGGGTTGAAAAGAGTCTATATAAAAAATGTTACATCAAAGACAACAGACTCCTCGTTCACCTTATTCAGATCGACAAAAAAAAGGACAACACACAGCAAAAAATTTACCTGAATAGAGAAATAATAAAAGCAGATCAAATAGAAATATTCTCAGGTTTCAAAAAAATAAATGAATTACCACAAAAAGAGGGCTGTTGGTATGTAATAACCCTGCCACCTAACTTTGATCTAATCGTATTAAGAGCAACTCTAAGGGATGATGTTATTCATCACTTATCACCCGTACCATAGAGCTAACCCTGCTGTCATCACCTATATTTATTATCTTTACACCCTTTGTGTTTCTACCAACCCTGCTTATCTCTGATACAGATGTCCGTATCAGTAAACCATCATCGGTTATAATCATCACCTCATCCTGCTCTTTAACCTTAAGAGATTTGACAACATCACCATTTCTTTCACCGCACTTTATATTGATAAGACCTTTGCCACCCCTCTTCTGTAGACGATACTCACTTACCGCTGTCCTTTTACCATAACCATTTTCTGTTATTGTAAGTATATCATAACCCTCTCTAACTATATCCATAGAAACAACCCTATCATCTGGATTTAACCTTATTCCGGTAACACCAGTTGTGTTTCTACCCATTTCTCTTACCTCTGATTCATCAAATCTAATTGCAAAACCCTTTTTTGTAGCAATAAAGATCTGATTTCCACCACCAGATAGACCCACATCTATAAGTTCATCTCCTTCTCTTATATTTATCGCAATTATACCGCTGCGTCGTGGACGAGAGTATTCCATCAGGTTAGTCTTTTTTATCATGCCCATAGCAGTTGCCATAACTATACTATAACCTTCTTCAAAAGTCTTTACAGGCAATATTGCCTTGATCTTTTCTCCCGGCTCAACATCGATTAGATTGATTATTGGCACACCCTTTGCAATCCTACCAAGATCTGGTAATTCATATACCTTTAGCCAGTAGCATTTACCACTATCTGTAAAAATCAATATGTATGAATGGGTGTTGGCTACAAAAAGATCACAGACAAAATCACCATCTTTTATCATTAATCCCCTCGTACCTTTACCACCTCTCCTCTGTCGGTTGATCTGTGTAAGTGGCCTCCTTTTTATTTTGCCCTTATAGGTTACGGTGACAACGACATCCTGCTGCACAATTACATCTTCAAGACTTAGGGATTCTGCAGTCTCAATAATCTCAGTCCTTCTTGGATCCCCAAATTTCTCTTTTATCTCAATGAGTTCTTCTATCATTACCTCTTTTAACCTGTTATAATCTGTCAGTATTTCCCTATATTCTTTTACCTTTTTCTTAAGTTCCTTCATCTCCTCAAGGAGTTTTTCACGTTCAAGCCCGGTAAGGCGCTGTAACCTCATATTAAGTACGGCCTGTGCCTGAATCTCTGTCATTGAAAATTCCCTTATCAATCCTATCTTTGCCTCATCTGGAGACTTTGATGAACGAATAAGTTCAATTACCCTATCTATATTGTCGAGGGCAAGTATCAATCCCTCTAAGATGTGTAATCTGGCCTCAGCTTCTCTTAGCAGATAACGGGTTCTTCTGACTATAACCTGCTCTCTGTGACGTATGAAAATCTCGAGTACCTCTTTGATCCCAAGGGATCTTGGTCTACCCTGATCAATGCCGAGCAGATTTATTCCAAAAGTGGTCTCAAGATTTGTATGTTTGTATAGCTTATTCAAAACCACATTTGAAGATGCATCCTTTTTAAGCTCTATTACAACCCTTATTCCATCTTTGTTTGATTCGTCCCTTATGTCTCTTACTCCCTCTATTTTTTTCTCATTCACCAGCTGTGCAATACGAGCAAGAAGTTCACTTTTGTTTACCTGATACGGGAGTTCGGTAATTATAAGATTTGTCTGTTTTGTGTTTTTGTTTGTTTCAACATAGGCCTTTCCTCGTATCTTGATCTTACCTCTTCCAGTCTTATAGGCCTCCACTATCCCATCTATCCCATTGATTATGCCACCTGTAGGAAAGTCTGGACCTGGAAGATACTCCATTATCTCCTTTAACCCTATTTCCCTATCTTTGATTAGTGCTATTGTGGCATCAATAACCTCTGAAGGGTTGTGTGGTGGGATATTGGTTGCCATACCAACTGCTATCCCTGATGAGCCGTTTATTAATAAATTGGGCAGCCTTGTTGGTAATACCACAGGCTCAAGTTGAGAGTTATCAAAATTAGGTACGAAATCTACTGTATCCTTATCAATATCAAGTAACATGTATAAAGCAGGTTTCGAAAGCCTACATTCAGTATATCTGTATGCAGCTGCTGAATCTCCATCAATCGAACCAAAGTTTCCCTGACCATCTATAAGTGGTAACCTCATATTCCAGGGCTGGGCCATCCTTACAAGTGCATCATATACAGCACTATCACCATGAGGATGATACTTTTTTAATACCTCCCCAACCACACCAGCACACTTTGAGTATCGCTTGTCTGGTAGCAGCCCCTCTTTTAACATTGCATAAAGGATTCTTCTGTGGACAGGCTTCAATCCATCCCTGAAATCTGGCAGGGCCCTGCCTATAATGATACTCATGGAATAATCCATGTAGGCAGATTTCATCTTTTCAGTTATATCTACAACTATCGTCTGTGAAGTATCTATTCTATCCATCTCAAACTCCAGAAAGAGCGTTAGACATCCAAATTAGTTGTGCTAAGGGCATGTTGCTCAATAAACTGGCGCCGTCTCTCAACAAGCTCGCCCATCAATATCTCAAACATCTCGTTTGCCTCTTCTACACTCTCAATATCCACCTTCAAAAGAGTCCTTCTTGCTGGATCGAGGGTTGTTTCCCAAAGCTGTTCTGGATTCATCTCTCCAAGGCCCTTATATCTCTGTATTTCGTAGCGTTTTTGTACCCTTTTTACCATATCATTTATGCATTCACGTAGAGAAGAGTATTCACGAGGCTCAGATCCGTCTTCTATTAATAGGTATCTATGAGAATCGTATTCTTTTAGACGCTTTTTGAGGTATCTCAATGTAGACATCTCCTTTCCAAAGAGAAAATCTGTGTCTAAAAGAAAATCAAACACCTTTCCATCTGGAGAGACACCAGAAACCCTAAGACCATCTTTCTGTACAACAGTCTGAAGCTTTCCTTCTTCCCATCCAATATTCTCTCTTAAAAAGGTTGCTAACTCTTCAAAAGCTACATTATCACCTACTTTCACAGGATAGAGTAAGATTGTATTCACAACAGATGGGGGTAGAAACTGGCTTAATCTATCTAAAGTCTTGCTATATCTAATTATAAGCTTTGCTATGTTGATAAGCTTTCCACCACTTATCTGACTTTTCCCATCTCCTGTTGATACCTTAAAATTCTTTACCCCCTCCTCAAGAAAAAATCTGCTGAGCTCTGTATCATCTTTTATATAGACCTGTTTCTTCCCACGCTTTACCCTGTAAAGAGGTGGCTGTGCAATATATATATGACCGTTCTCTATAAGATCTGGCATCTGACGATAAAAAAATGTCAAAAGCAGTGTCATTATATGGCTACCGTCCACATCGGCATCGGTCATAATTATTATCTTATGATATCTCAATTTTGATATATCAAAATCATCTCTACCTATACCAGTTCCGAGGGCTGAAATTATTGCAACAACCTCCTTTGAAGATAAAACCTTATCTATCCTCGCCTTCTCTACATTTATTATCTTACCCTTTATGGGTAAAACCGCCTGCGTTACCCTGTCTCTGGCCTGTTTTGCCGATCCACCTGCTGAATCTCCCTCAACAATAAATAACTCACAACGTTTTGGATCCTTTTCCTGGCAGTCTGCAAGCTTGCCAGGTAGTGCAAAGGTATCAAGTACACTCTTTCTCCTTACGAGCTCCTTTGCTTTTTTTGCAGCCATTCTGGCACGTGCAGCCTCTATCGCCTTTTGACAGATCGCCTTTGCTGTCTGAGGCATGTTTTCGAAATAATCTGACAGCATCCTGTTTGTTATATTCTCTACGATTCCCTTTACATTTGAATTTCCAAGTTTTGTCTTCGTCTGACCTTCAAACTGTGGATCAGGGACCTTAAGTGAAATTATTGCAACTAGTCCCTCTCTCACATCTTCACCCAGAACAGAAAGATTCGACTTATTAATACCTGCCTTTTGAATGTATGCATTTACTGTACGGGTGAGTGCTGACTTAAAACCGGATTCATGGGTACCACCCTCTTTAGTATGAATATTGTTTACAAATGAAAGTATGTTATCAACATATGAATCGTTATATTGAAGTGCGATCTCCACCTCAACATCATCCACCCTATCAACAAAATATATTGGCTCTTTGTGCAGCACCTTTCTTACCTTATTTATCTGCCTGACAAATGAAACAATGCCTCCCTCTTCATGAAAGGTCTCACTAATCCCCACCCTCTCATCTGTGAAATGTATCTTTACATTCTTATTTAGATAACTTAATTCTTTGAGTCTCCTTTTTATTGTATCATGGTCATAATCCAGGGTCTCAAATATCTCTATGTCTGGCAGGAATGTAACCTTTGTACCACGTTTCGACGTATTTCCTACTACCTTCAGATCATAAAGGGGTTCACCCCTTTTATACTCCTGAACATACTCTTTTCCGTTTCTAAATATTCTGAGCTCAAGATGACTGCTCAAGGCATTCACCACACTCACACCCACACCATGAAGACCACCAGATACCTTATATACATTCTTTTCAAACTTCCCGCCTGCATGCAGTGTGGTCATCACTATCTCTGCTGCAGGACGCTTTAATTCACTGTGTATATCTACTGGTATTCCTCTACCATTATCTTCAATACTAACTCTGTCATCGGCATGAATAGTTATCCATATCTGGTCGCAAAATCCTGCCATAGCCTCATCAATACTGTTGTCGAGCACCTCATAAATCATGTGATGAAGGCCAGCAAGTCCTGTTGAGCCAATATACATTGCAGGTCTCTTTCTTACCCCCTCAAGACCTTTTAATACCTTAATACTATCAGCATTATAATTGGTTGATACCCTCTCTTGCCCCCCCTCACTGTGTAAACCGGTGGTAGTCATAACAAACACCCTCCTATTTCTTTGAGTGCATAGATGTAAAAAAGGTTTAACTTCTAATAGGCATTATGATGCCTACCATATTGAACACATCGTTGAATCTAAAGACACAGGGTGCATTGGCCTCTGTTACTTCAATCTTTATCTGATCCTCTTCGAGCACCTGTAGCATATCAATGAGATACTTTGCGTTAAATTTTATCTCAAGGGGATCGCCATTGTAATCCACTGGCAACTCATCGCTACTTTCTCCAACATCTACACTACCAGAATGAACCCTCATCCTATCCTTTTCAATAAAAAGCTGTACATCCCTGTTTCTATTAAAAAGACTTACTCTTTTAAGTACTTCGAGGAACAGGTTTCTATTTACCCAGAAATAGGTTGGTGCAGGCTGAGGTATTACCTGTCTGAAATCAGGAAAATCGCTATCAATGGTTCTGATGTAGAGTATGGTATTACCACATTGAATAGAAAACTGATTGTAGTCAACCGCTATTTCAAGACTATCTGTACCCTTTGCTGAATCAAGACTCTTTTTTATCTCATCAACACCTTTTCTCGGTATTATTATACCGTCATCTGGAAAATCTTCGGGTGCGTCTGCAATATCTTTTTCAACCATCGTAAGTCTGTGACCATCGGTAGAGACAAGGACAAGTTTGTTGTCCTTTATTTCCATATAGGCCCCTGTCAGATAGAATCTACTTTCTTGTGAAGCTATAGTGGGAGATATTATTTCAAGATATTTTTTGAACTCCTTTTTTTCAAGATCGAGCCTTGTATACTTTGCATCATCAATTGATGGAAGGGCAGGAAAATCTTCATCACTTATGCCTGGTAGCTCGGCTCTATATTGACCACAGGTTATTTGAAGCTGGGAGTTGTCTACCTTTTTGATTGAAACCTCTCTTTCCTGAGGAAGGGAATTAAATATCTCAAATAACTTCTTTGAATTGACACAAAGTTTACCCGGACTTATTACATTTGCGTTTATCCATGTATTAATTGATATTTCAAGATCGGTTGCGCTTGACTCTATCCTGCCATTTTCTTCAAATGATAACATTACATTGGATAAGATTGGTGACATTGATCTTGATCCAGAGGTTATTCCCTGGATACCTTTGAGATGGTTTGTCATAAGAGTTGAATCAACTAAACATTCCATAGTTTATACCTATTAATT